>DAHVPC010000180.1 GCA_027318475.1 Candidatus Cloacimonadota bacterium
CCGATCTGCACGCTGTTGTCGATCTTGGTGCCGTCGCCGATGATGGTCGAACTGAGCGTTCCGCGGTCGATGGTCGTATTGGCGCCGATCTCCACATGAGATCCAATGACCACGTTGCCGATCTGGGGGATCTTGTGCTGGATGCCGTCCATCAGGATGAAGCCAAAGCCGTCAGCGCCGATCACCGCGCCGCTGTGGACGATGCAATCGTGTCCGACTTCGCAGCCGGAATAGACCACCACATGTGGATACAGGATGCTTTGCGCCCCGATGCCGACCGCATCGCCCAAAACGCAGTTGGCTTCGATCAGCGCTCCGTCAGCGATCCGGCAATCACGTCCGATTACCACGTAAGCGCCGACATGGACATCCGCTCCCAAGCTTGCGGTGGGATCAACGATTGCGGTGGGATGGATGCCGGGCGGAGGTTTTTCGGCAGAGCGCTCGAGCCACCAACTGACCAGACGCATCAAGGCGAAATAGGGTTGGGGATGCAGGAGCAGATTGCGCCCTGGCAATGCAGCAGCGGCTTCAGGCAGGCAGAACACGAGAGCCGCGGGTGAATTCCGGACCGCCTCAAAGTATTTCTCCTGTTCCAGGAAAACGATACTGGAAGCATCGGCTTGAGCGGGATCCGCCACGCTTTGCAGTGTTATGCCAGCGTCGCCCTGATACTCACCTCCGCAAACGGCGATGATCTCAGCTGGAGCCAGGCTGCTGCTGAAAGTCTTCATGGTTTGTCGAACTTGAAATCTTCGCCGGGGAAATCAGGCTTGAACTCGTCTCCGGGTTGCGGCGACGTATCTTCTGGCTTGATCGTGCCATCATCCGGAGGCTTCACCGTGTCTTTGTTCATTTCCAGCAGGATCTGCTCAGTGAGGTCCAATGCGGGCAGGGCGTAAAGGATGGTGCCCAAAGAGACGTCAAAGATCATGGTGTATTTTTCGTCTTCGGCGGTTTTCTTGATCAGGTTGTGGATCTTCAGGGTGAGGGGATCGATTAACTCGCGATAGCGCTCTTCTGCTGCTTCGCCATCCCCGAAATAGTCTTCCAGCAATTTGCCGGCTTCGGCTTTCTTGGCATCGATCTTGCCCTGGGCTTCGCGTTTGGCGGCTTCGGTCTTGGTGAGTTTGTCGATCTCAAAGCTGCGTTCCATCTGCTTGATCTGGTCGTCCAGTTGTTTGATCTGGTTGGACCAGTTCTGTTTGTCCAGGTTGAAGAGGCGTGAGATCTCGGCCGCTTCGTTGCTTTCCAACAGCAGGCGGTCGGTATTTACATAGCCGAGTTTGACTGCTTGGGCGTATCCCAGGCTGAGCAAACCGAGGCTCAGGATGATCAGGATCAGGGCCTTGTTCATGTGTTCTCCTTGGTATTATGGGATTTTGGGCGCGTCCAACTTAGTCCGACAGGGTAAAAATCGGATCCAGGACCTTGACGGCGCGGGCATCGTCGACCCGCAAAACCGGCGTGGTGAGTGGCGCGTCATGAAGTAATTCCGGGTTATCGCGGCATTCCTGCGCGATTTCCAGCATGGCGGCTGCGAAGGCGTCCAAAGACTGCCTGCTTTCCGTCTCGGTGGGTTCCACCATCATGGCTTCGGGAACGATGAGCGGGAAATAGACCGTCGGGGCGTGATATCCCTTGTCCAGAAGGCGTTTGGCGATATCCAGGGTGGAGATGCCGAACTCCTTTTTCTGCCAGGTGGAATCGGCAACGAACTCGTGCATGCAGTGCTCCGGGTATTGGACGTGGAAATCGGTCTTGAGCAGGGCGAGCAGATAGTTCGCGTTGATCACGGCGTTTTCGGCGACCCTGCGCAAGCCTTGCGCTCCCAGCATCTTGATGTAAATGTAGGCGCGCAGCTGGATGGCGAAATTGCCATAGAATGTGT
>DAHVPC010000181.1 GCA_027318475.1 Candidatus Cloacimonadota bacterium
GGAGGATGTGGGGCTGGCCGATCCGCAGGCTTTGGTGCAGGCCATCGCCGCCAAGGAAACCGTCCTCTTTCTGGGCATGCCGGAAGCCAATAACGCCCTGGCGCAACTGGTGGTCTATCTGGCCACCGCCCCCAAAAGCAATTCCCTATACACAGCCTACGAAGCCGCCGCCGAAGATGCCCGCGGCACCAGCCACTACGGCGTTCCGCTGCATATCCGCAACGCCCCCACGCAATTGATGAAGGACCTGGATTACGGCAAAAACTACCGCTACGACCACGAATACGAGAACAAGTATTCCTATCAGAAATACTTCCCCGACCAGATGGAGGAAAAGACCTACTACGCCCCGGGCGAATTCGGCTTCGAGAAAGAGATCGCCAAGCGCTTGGAATGGTGGCTGAAACTGCGGCATTCCAAGGACAAATGACCTTACAAATATTCTTTAAATCAGTCCGCAGACCTCACCACGCGAAACCCCCGGTACTGGTTGAGGAATCCCGGCGACGTATTATAGCGTCGGATGAGGGCGCAGCTGTAGGCGCTGTAACCCCAATTGCCGCCCCGGATGACGCGTTCGGAACCGCTGGCCGGGCCATGCGGATCGGTTGCATCGGCCTCGGGATAGGATGCCGCCCACAAATCCCAGACAAGTTCCTCCACATTGCCGGTCATGTCGTATAGACCCAGTTCGTTGGGGGCTTTCAGGCCCACAAGGTGGGTCGAGTTCCCGGAATTGTCGAAATACCAGCCCACTTCCCCGATATCGTCGCTGCCGCTGTAAACATAACCCTGAGAGAGGTTTCCACCCCTGGCCGCGAAAAGCCACTCCATCTCTGTAGGCAGGCGATAGCCGTTGGCGTTCCAGTCGCAATCCAGGTTCCATTGATTGTAATTAGATGTATCATAACCAGTTGGCCAGGTATCCGGATCGGTTCCCGAACCGGAATAACTGTAGCAGGGAGTCAAACCCTCCATAATGCTGCGCCGGTTGCAGTATTCAAGGGCTTTGAACCAACTTACACATTCCACAGGGCGGCCGGCCCCCAAAAAGAAAGAGGGAGCGAAGCCCATCACGGCTTGGTACTCAGCCTGCGTAATTTCATATTTGCCGATGGAAAAGGGTGAAAGGCTGACGTTGGCGGTTCCGTTGAAAAAAGTCCCCCCGGGCACTGGAACCATGGCCGGCGTCACTGCAGGGACGTTCAGCGCATAGACGGCGGAGGCGATGGCGCTGGGATTCCAATTCCGGTAAAAGCACTGCACTTTCAATGAGCAGGAATTGACCACCGAGAAGCGGGGCGACCAGAAATTCAGCACCGGCGATGTGGCGTCCGGATCCGTGCCATCCAGCGTGTACCGGATGATCAGGTGGTTCAGTTCCAGTCCCGACAGCGTGGCGGGATCGAAAGATATCTCCACGGTCACGTATTCGTTGTAATTGCCGGATTCAGTTTCGATGACCGGTGCTGGCGTAATCCCGGAATAGAAGGCGGACGCCGTGGCGCTGTCGTCCCAACCGGGTTTGAAGGCCTTCGCTTTGATGGCGGTGCCCCGGTTAACATTGAAAGGATTGACGTAGGGAAAGGAATTCCGCGTCGGCTCGCTGCCATCGTTGGTGAAATAGATCTGCGCGCCGGACGTGGCGCAGGTGATCGTGACCAGTGGATTCCCCGCGTAGTTTCCCGGGGCGGGATCCAGGACCGGGGTTTCCACCTGGCCGGAAAAGGTGATCTGCCAACAGGCTGCCAGTAGCAGGAACGGCG
>DAHVPC010000182.1 GCA_027318475.1 Candidatus Cloacimonadota bacterium
GGGTGCGAACCCCGTACCGGCTCCGGCATCCAGGTCTTCTCCCGCACGGGCTGGATAATCTTGCCGCTAATGCCATCCTTCGTAACTTTCAGCACAATGGCGTCGGTATGGCGAGTTGCGTCGCTTGTGGATACGCGGACGAAATCCCCGACCATCAGGTCTTCCCTGGCGACTACGCTTTTACCGGAGAGTCCGGATAACGTCTTTTCCGGCTTTTGCCGCATGGCGGCCTTGACGTCGGGTGTCGCTCCCATATCGTGGCTCGCCACTTCCCGCTCTGACGCTTGTTTCCCCAATTCCGTGACCAGCCCATTCTCCCGCGCCAGTCCCAGTTGCTTTTCCAGGTGACCGGCGGCCTTGATGCCTTGCTCAATGGCCGCGCGCCGCTCGTCCGGGGAGAGGTCCCTGGCCCATGTGGTCAGATATGCGGCGTGCTGAGCGTCGGTCATGTCCGGATTGTTCCCCATGAACGGCACGCCCAGGCGAGTGGACAGCAGATAGGACCCGATCTCGGCGGTCATCTCTTCGGCGGCGCGACCCTTGATGGACGTGTATTGCCGGAGGCTGTCCCGATCCAGACGGCTTTCATGGCCGGTGGCGTGGGACAGTTCGTGTGCCTTGGTGGCGTCGTAGCCGTGCTGATCAGCGAATGTATTCCGGTCCGGCAACTGGATACGGTCCCGGCTGGGGCTGTAAAAAGCGCCACTGCCGGCATGCAGGATAGACACGCCCATCTGTTGCGCGATGGCATCCAGTTCGGCGGTCTTGGGCAGCCGCTCATGCTCCGGTATCTCCCGCATGGGTGGGATGCCGTCGATCTGCGCGGCGTTGAACAGCGGCGTGCCGCGATAGGCCACAACGCGGGGTTCCTCCAGCCCGGTCCTGGGATTGATTTCGTTTTTGAGGATGGGTGAGAAGATCCGCGCGGCGGCGTGTTCGCCACGGCGGACGCTCCAGCCCTGTTCCTTGGCCTGGTTGAACCCCATCCAGCGGGGATCCTCATAGCCGTGCTCCAGTGCCGCCGTGGACAGGATCAGTCCATTCAGAGGACTGTAGAGTCTTTCCGTAGTGGGGTTATGTGGCACGGACAGGTCGCCGAACCGCGGTTCCCAGGGGTTTTGCCAGGGAAGGCGCCTGCCGTTCGCCAGGGCATCGTCCATGCGCTGCAATAGCGCGTCGAGCATTTCATTCTTTGTGGTCGCCATATCGGCCTCCATAGGGGGTGGTTCCTATGGTCTGTCCGGCAGGCCGGAACCTGATCGCGATTGGTCTGATGCGTGTGGTGACGGGTGATGGGGAAAGAAGAAAGGGCGGCCTTTATTCTCCCGCCACCCCATCACCACTTGATCATGCTTGGTTGGAATTTGGAAGTGACACGTTATTTCCCGTCGCCTCTGGCATCCGGTACGGCAATAATTCATCAAAACGCTGAATGCCCGGCCAGCGCGCCTCATGGGATAGCGTAACATCCATGACGCGTCGGCTGGTTTTCTCCAGCAGCCAGTCACAACCCCGAGCGTCCGGACGAAAGGGATCGCCAATACCCGTGCCTTGAGGAAAGATCACCACGTCGTGCCCTGATTGCAGTATCCGCGACAGTTCCCGCATAGCAAACGGGCGTGTTGCATCGAGCGGCAGCATCGTGTGTCCACCCATCAGCCAGCCATAGGCTTTCAGCAGACGGGACCACACGGGGTGCCGGGCGTAATCCGGGTCCACAGCGAAAATGGCCTGATAAATCCCCGCTTTTGGCAAAAACCTTGCC
>DAHVPC010000183.1 GCA_027318475.1 Candidatus Cloacimonadota bacterium
TCTTTAGAAAAACCAGATAAATCTGGTGGACCGACCAGTTGAAATCGGTGTTCCGGCTTATTATATGGATTTTGGTCTTTTATTAAGAGGAGTTAAGATGAGAAAACTGACCTACCTATTGTTTATCCTGCTGGCTATACTGGCTCTGCTTACAGCCTGCCAGCACAACCCTTCCAACCCAACGGAAAAGGGCGACCTGCCCATCAGCATCAACCTGGCACCGGCGATCGCGCACAACCTGCAGGTGTCACTGGTCCGGGTAACCATCACCAAGGGCGATTATACCGACCAACTGGATCTGCCCATTGCCGGAAGCACCGCTGAGGGGATTTTCGAAGACCTTGAGATCGGCACCTACGCCATCGACGTGGACATGTTCGACGATTCGCTGCTGATAGCCACCGGTTCGGGAACCGGCATGGTGCGACCCGGCGAAACCACGACCGTGTACATTACGCTGCATTTCGTGCCGGGCGGACTGGAGATCGTGGTCAATTGGGGCCTGCCCTACGCAGACAGCCGCCGCGTGCTCTTTGTGGGCAACAGCCACACCTATTACAACGGCGGGGTGGACGTCCATCTGCAATCCCTGATCAACGCCGCGCACCCCGAATGGAACGCGGTGGTGGACGCTCAGACCATGGGCGGCTACACCCTGGAGCAGCATTACAACGATCAAAACACGCTGAACGCCATCGCCGGCGGGGATTGGGACCTGGTGATATTGCAGGAGCAAAGCAGCCGGCCGATGAACTATCCGGACCTCTTCTATCAGTATTCGACCCTGCTGAACGGCGTGATCAACGCTTCCGGGGCCATGACCGGATTCTACATGACCTGGGCCTGGCGCAACAATCCGGAGATGTATGAGCCAATCCGCGACGCCTACAACTACATCGGCGCTTATCTGGACGCCTTGGTCATTCCAGCCGGGGTCGCCTACCATAACGCCAGTTACGACACCCTGTCCTTCAATCTCTACGCCACGGACAACTACCATCCCAGCCTCTACGGCACCTATCTGGTTTCCTGCCTGATGCTGGCCGGGATCTGGAACGTGAATCCCATCGGCAACAGCTACATCCCCGCCGGAATCGACGCTCCTTCAGCCGCTTACTTGCAGAGCCTGGCCTGGGAGACGGTCCAGGCGGAAAGTTCCAAAGCCAGGCCGGTTTTGCCGCCGGAAACACCCGCCTGGCTGTATCCCGTTCCGCAGCCCTGGCCAGAAGATGCCGACCTGGCAGCGCTGGCGATGTAGAGCGGGGATTCTTTTCGCTTGACAGCTGAACGGCGGGGAAATTCTTTGCCCGCATAGGTGCATCTCTAGCTCAGTTGGTAGAGCAACTGACTCTTAATCAGTGGGTCCGGGGTTCGAATCCCCGGAGATGTACCAGTTCTTTTTTACCAGCGGTGATTTGCCCTTTGCTCCGCGTTTAGAAATGTGCTAAAGTGCGGATTGGTTTAGTTATCCGGCTTTAGCAGCCGGTTTTTTTTATCCGGGCGGATCCAGGTCGCCGCGCCGGGCTTTCGGCCCCATAAGGCCAAAGAGCCCCCAAGCAAGGAATTTATGAACATAGGAGCATAAACATGAGTGCTTTACACGTAAACAAGCCCTGCGACCAGAACGACTACGTTTTCACCTCGGAATCAGTTACTGAGGGACACCCGGACAAGATGGCCGAACAGATATCAGATGCCATTCTGGACGCCATGCTGGCCCAGGATCCGTTCG
>DAHVPC010000184.1 GCA_027318475.1 Candidatus Cloacimonadota bacterium
TTCCCAGTTCCGCCAGAATGCCATCCAGGCGCGCTTCGATGGCTTCCGTTTGGGCGAAAACCTGCTTGCCGCCGGCGAAAAGATTGTCCAGCAAAGCGCCGATGCTGGTTCCCGCGGAGGGTTTGTGCAGGGCAAAGTAGCTGGCGTAAGCTCGGATGAAGAGCGAGGTCGCCAGGGCGTAGCGCACCAGTTTCCTGCCCGCCTTGTACTTCCGGATCCCTGTTGTATCGTGCAGAACCTGCCGCGCGGTCAGATTACCCAGGGCGTAAACGGTGACGATGATGAAATAGATCAGTTTGAGGCTGAAAAGTGCCAGATCTGGAAACGGCACGCGAAACAGGGTGCCGAAGACCCAGTAGGCGGCAAAAAAGGGCAGGCTGATGCGCAGTCCGCGCAGCAATTTGGCGTAGGCGGAAAGGTCCAGCAGCAGGAACGCCAGGAACAGGGCGCTGAGGGCGATGATCTGGCGCAGCGAGGCGTCCAGGGCGCCGATCAGGGCCATGACGATCAGGATCAGGCGCAGATAGAGATTCTGTGCCTGCAGAAACGAAACCCGGCGCGCTCTCAGAAGGGCCATCCGATGGTCATTGGGGCGGGGCCGGGACCAATCCTTCCAGCGGCATTCCCGGATCTTGGGGAGCAGGCGCTTCTTCTTTCTCCTTCGGAGTTTCCAGTTCCGTTGCGCCCGGTTGCCCTTCCCCATCGAGTTGCGGAGTTCGATCTGTTTCCGCTGGCTGCTCCGTCGTTTCTGTAGTGGCAAGGGAATCGGCCGCAGTCAGCGAATCCGCTATGGCCGCCAAACTGTCCGCTGCTGTTTTCTGCTCTTCCAGCAACCTCAAAGAATCGGCCGCTGCTTGCACGGCAAGAGAATCCACCAGCTGGGAAAAGGTGTTGAAATTGAACTTGCTGCCGTTGAAAAACCGGGCGGTCAGATCGGCGTAATCCCCGCTGCGTTGGATTTTCAGCACTTCCTCCAGATAGGGTTTGGCCCGGGTCGTATCTGGCTGCTGGAATGTGTAGAACCATCCCAGGCGGAAATTGGCTTTCAGGCGGATGTCGCCAAATTCGGAAGCGGAAAGTTCGTTCAGGACCACCAGCATGGAATCCGGATCCGTCTCATACAGGCCGAACGCGTTGTCCAGGCTTAGTTCCTGGGCTTCTTCAGCGGGATCGATCAGGCGGATCGGAGCTCCATTGAGCAAGGCCGTGAGGGCGTTGGCGTATTTATTCCCCGGATAGTCGCCCTGCATACGGAGATTGATGCTGGCCAGGGCAGCTCCGGTAAAACCGGATTTACTGAGGATGCTGGCCTGGGAAAAGAGGGCGAGGGGGATCAATTCCTTGTCGTAGCGCTTGAACAGCTCCGCCAGATTGGTTCTGCGGGTTTCCGCGGCGCTGATGTCTGCCTGGAGCGAAGCCAAACTCTGTTCCAAAGCCTGGCGGATCTGCGCAGGATCAGGTGGCGCTGCAACCAGTTCCGACGCAAGGCTGTCCGGAAGCGCAGGCTCGGTTTCTGCTGCCTCGATCACAGGGATGTCCAAACTGTCAGGATATTCTGGTGCAGGTTCTTCCACCTTGATCTCAGGGATAGCCAGGCTATCTAGAATCGCTGGCTCGGATTGCTCAGTTTCAGCCAAATCCAAAGAATCGACAACCGCGCTGGAATCTGCCGGTGGTTCCACTTCGG
>DAHVPC010000185.1 GCA_027318475.1 Candidatus Cloacimonadota bacterium
GCTCCTTTCCCCCATTGTAACCTTGGGCACCCACGACTATCTGGAATTCTGGCAATACCTGGACACACAAAGAGCTTGCGATGGCGGCAGGATCGAGATCTACGCCGGGGGCAGATGGACGCTTCTGACTCCCGAGAACGGTTATCCCGTCGCCTATGTTGCTGCTCTGGACGGGCCGGGTTTTTCCGGCAGTTCACCTTGGAGCCGCGTCAGATGCGATTTGCGGGATTATGCCGGCGGCAGTGTGCGTTTCCGCTGGGTCTTCGCGGCGGACGGCTCTGGGCAAGGGCAGGGATGGTTTCTGGACGATATCCGAACCATCGGTTTCTCAAATTTCGCTGGTAAGATCAGCGGGACGCTCCAGCTGGACGGCTCTGCGCCCGAACTCTCCGAAGTGTGGATAGGCAAGCCCTCCGATCTGGCCGTAAATCCCAATCCAGAGCTGGCCTACACGCTCTATCTGCCTCTGGGCGCGCATCATGCCAGCAGCTTTGCGCCGGGCTACAGCATCCACACATCCGACGCTTTGGAATTGAGCCTCAGCGACCCTTCCCTGCAGCAAAACTTTGTGATCCATGAGCTGAAACCAGTCGCCGGCATCACCTCCAGCCACACCGAAAATGTCCTGACCCTGCACTGGGAAGCTCCCGCGGAGCCGTTTTTCCCCATCACAGGATACAGAGTGTCCCGCAGGATGAACGCCGGCGCCTTTGAATCGGTTTCCGAATCCGCGGAACCGGAATATTCCGAATCGCTCGCGGCTCCCAACCGATATCAATATTATGTGCAGGTCCTGTATGCTGAGGGGGAAAGCCTTCCCAGCGCGACGCTCAGCGTGGAACTGCCCTTTCCCGAAGATCCGCCCACGCCAGCTGCGACCAAACTCCTGGCCAATTTTCCCAATCCCTTCAATTCCAGCACCACGATCAGCTTTGACCTTGCCACGCCCCAAAGGGCCGAGCTAACGGTCTACAATCTCCGGGGGCAACTGGTGAACAGCCTCTGCGTCCAGCAACTGGAGCCTGGCAGGCATCATGTCACCTGGGACGGCAGAGATGCTGGCCGGCGGGCGGTGGCATCTGGTGTGTATTTCTATAGGCTGGACACTTCTGACTATACTGAAACCCGCAAGATGCTGCTGATGAAGTAGTGATCTTTAGCCAAGCCGGTCCCGCAAGCGGTAACGCCCTGCCGGGATGACAGCCGGGCTGGAGGGGAGTCTTGGATAGTAAGAAGCTGTGTCATCCCGGACGCCGGGGACCCACGGAGTGGGATGGCGAGCCGGGATGACAGCGGCGGGGCTTGCGATACCAGATTCCAAACCTGGCGCAGCCCCTGTTAACCTGTTCACCTGTTAACCTGTTAACCTGTTCACCTGTTCACCTGTTAACCTGTTCACCTGTTCACCTGTTCACCCCTTCTCGGCCAAAAAAAGCCCGGAACGCAATGTCCGGGCCGTTTACCTGGGTGGGGTTGGCGCCGCTTACGCCTCTTTGGCCAGTTGGAGTGCCTTTTCGGGCGGGATTCCGATCAAATCGAGGATCAGCCGGAGAAGAATGAGCACCACCAGTTCATAAAACTTCTGCTCATCTTCCTCAGCAACAAAAGGAATGTCAACAGCCTGATTAACACGCTCAGCCAGGAGCGCAGCGATTTGCTT
>DAHVPC010000186.1 GCA_027318475.1 Candidatus Cloacimonadota bacterium
TGTATGCAGAAAGAGCCGGCGGAGCAGGATTCGATGCCGGAACCCGCCTGATCCCGGACAGCAACGGAGATATACTCGTGACAGGAGCCTACGCGGGGACCGCCTCTTTTGGCACGCTCACCCTAACTGGCAACACGGGTTACAACGTGTTTGTGGCCAAACTGGATATGTACGCGGAATGGGTGTGGGTGACCCAAGCCGTGGGAACCGGCAACATGTATGGCAACGACATTTCCACGGACGGCGCCAATTGCTACATCATCGGCGGCTTGAACGGCACCCTCACTTTCGGCGCCCAGACCATGACCAGCTCGGGAAATTGGGATATCTGCCTGGCCAAACTTGACGGAGACGGAAACTGGGTTTGGGTGAAGAAAGCTGGGGGAACCAGCGAAGACGCAGGCTACGCGATTTCCTGCGACAGCAACGGCTACTGCCTGATCACCGGATATTTCCAGGGCTACGCCGATTTTGGCACCTTCCATTATTCCAGCGCCGGGGATGAAGATATCTTCATCGCCAGGCTCGACACCAGCGGCAATTGGCTCTGGGCACTGCCCGCCGGAGGAACCGCTCAGGACTATGGCGGAGACGTTTACATGGACAATTACGGAAATTGTTACGCGATCGGCTGCTTCTCGTACACCATCGAACTCGGAAACCACAGTTTTACCAGCCAAGGCAGTCAGGACATCTTCATCGCCAGATTGGACCACGAGGGAAATTGCCTTTGGGCGACCAGCATCGGGGGCAACAATGTGGACGTGGGTTTCGGCATAGTCACCGATAGCAGCGGGAACTACCATGTCTGCGGTTCTTTCTCCTCTTCCGTGGCCTTTGGCAGCACCTGGCTGAATTGCGCCGGTGGCTATGATATCTTCGTCGGTAAGCTCAGTTCCGGAGTGGGTATCGATGACGAACTAGCGCCTGAGGCCGCCAGCGTATCCAGCTTATCCGACGCCTGGCCCAATCCTTTCCGGGTTGGCGCTACCGCCACCGTCAAAGCCAACATCGCAGACCGGGAAAGCGGAACCCTAAGGCTCTATAACCTCCGCGGACAGATCGTTCAAAGCCAGCAGCTCAGTTCCGGAGCCCATCAGATCAGCGTGGATGGTAACGATCTGCCCGCCGGAATCTATCTTTATCAACTTAAAACCCAGACCACGAACACGACAAAGAAACTGGTGCTCTTGAAGTGAAAGACTTGTTTCCTAACCAGAATAAAGGATGCGCTTGCCAGGACCCGGCTCTTCGATCCGGGCCTGGCAAGCATGGTGACTACCCATAACCGCGATCCCTAGGAGGAATCATGAAGAACCTGATCGTTGTATGTTTCGTTGTTTTCATTGTCAGTATGGCCTGCGCGCAGATTCCCGAGTGGGAATGGGCGATTCAAGCTGGAGGTTCAGGTCTATATGATGGCGGATCAAGCATCGCCGCAGATTTGCAAGGGAACCTCTATGTGACAGGGAGCTTTGAAGGAACCGTAAACTTCGGCGCGACCACGCTTACCAGCAATGGCAGCGCAGATATCTTTGCCGTCAAACTGGACAATGGCGGCAACGTCCTCTGGGCGGTCAATGCTGGCGGGACGGCGTATGATGGGGGCTCTG
>DAHVPC010000187.1 GCA_027318475.1 Candidatus Cloacimonadota bacterium
GGTGTCCGCGTAATGGGGATTGTAGGCGAATTGCAGCCAATAGACGATGCCGTCCTCGCCGAAGTGGTTGTAAAGCGCGATGCCGCAGCGGATCCAGTCGCGGTGTTCGAGCGTGCGTTGGGCGAGGTATTCCACGGCGCTGATGGCCTGGGTTTGGGTGGGATCGGTGAGGGTGGAAAGGTGTAAAGGTGGAACGGTGGAAAGGTTCGTAGCGGCGAGGCTGGCGGATGAAGGGTCCGCGCCCTGCGCAGCCTCCTTTCCACTTTTCCCCTGTTCCACTGTTCCAATCTCCGGAACGGAGTCCGGGTCGAAGGGCACGGCGCCGTCCACGGCTTTGAAAGCCTCATCCCAACTGACGAAACAGGCGCGCGTCATATCCGGGGTGTTGTCCACGGCGAAGGCGACCTCCGCCCAGATCCGCTCGCGCAGGTGCGTGAAGATCCGCGCGTATTCCTCTTTGTCGGTGACGGGGCGGGAGAAGGGCACCACGACCTTGAGTCCGTCCACGGGCGAGCGGAACAGCCACTTCGCCCAATGGCAGTTGATGGGGATGAGTTCCTTGAGGCCTGCGATCTCGTCGTCGGAAAGGTGGTCGAGGTCGAGCACGATGCCGTTGGCCCGGATCAGTTTGCTTTCCTCGCGGCGTCCGTCGAATTCGGCAAAGACGAAATAGGGCAGGCGCTGCTTCATTTCCTTGCTCAGGACGGGGTTTTGCTGGTTGCGGATGGCCTCGATAGGCTTGCGCCATTGGCCTTGCTGCATCCGCGCCATCAGGTTTTGGATGGGCAGGGTTTCCAGCGCCTCCGGGCGGGTGATCGCCGCGCCGAATGTGGCGGTGGAGAGCTTGTTTTGGTGTGATTGTGTCATTCGAGACTCCAAATTGTTATTTTGGAGGTGCACCTCTACTTATATACGGATGATTTTTCGGGGGTGTGGGCGGATTATTTTTTTTTGCGGGGCGTAACTGCTTGGTGGGATGGCAAATAATTTTTTTCCTCCCTCGCCGGCGAAAGATTTGTTTGCCCGGAGGCCCAAAAATCATCCGTATATATATAGAGGGCTGTTTTGGGAAATCAAATCCGCTGGCCAACCATCCTGTTTCCCGCCCACAAGGCATAATCGGCTACAAGGCCTGAGTTGGCTGGCGGAGTTTTCCCCCCAAGACGCGGCGCTCAACTGGCGACAGCATTAACCCATTAACCCATTAACCCATTAACCAATTAACCAAGGAGAAAGCATGAAAGTGATATTCAAACACCTGCTGCAAGGCTACGAAGGCAAAGCCGACGAACTTGTATTCTACTGGGATCCGCGCCTGCAGCGCATCCTCGCCCGCAGATTACCCAAAGTGAAGATCAGCCAGCACCACCTCGATTTTGGCGCCACCAGCCGCAACCTGATGGCGATCCGCCCCTCGGAACGCTACAAGGACGACCTGCGCACTTACGCCGAGCGCACTTACAATCTGCCCCAGTT
>DAHVPC010000188.1 GCA_027318475.1 Candidatus Cloacimonadota bacterium
GCCTGGAAACCGGAGTTGTTTGGCGAATTCGAGCCCTTTGCGGATTGTCGGCTTTCCGGCGATGTGAGCATGGACAACAGGCTGGAACTGGTTTTCGAGGGCGGGGATCCGGATCAGGATATCGATTTGAGCCTGTACAGGGCGTGGCTCGCGGCGTCCTGGAAACAGACTGAGCTCAAAGCCGGACTGCAGCATATCCGCATGGGCGTGGCCCAGATTTACCGGCCCCTGCAATGGTTCGACGACCTGGTTCCGGGCTCATTCCTGCAGGAATCGCAGGGCGTGCGCGCCCTCACGCTAAGCCATTTCTTCCCCAATCCGGAGTTGCGGGTCTGGGCGCTGCCTGGAACTGGCAAAACCAAAGGAAGGGAACGGATAGCCACCCGAAAAGGGGTTTGGGAATTGGGCGGCAGGGCTGGATTGATCAATGCCGGGGGCGAAACGGGCATCAGTTTCCTGCACCGGATTCTGCAGAACGATCAGGATCCCGATAACCAGGTGCGGGAATTCCGGTTCGGTTTAGACCAGCGTTTGGATGGATTCATGGGCTGCTGGCTGGAAGCGGATTTCAACTATCTTTCCCACGAGATTGGCGTTTACGAGGGCGGCGGTTTCGTTCCGGAACCGCGTTACTACGGTTCCGCGACCATTGGCGGTGATTACACTTTCGCGATCGGCAACGGGTTATACATACTGGGCGAGGGAAACTATGAGTGGGGCAGGGCTGCGCAAAGCCGGAACGAGAGTTGCTGGAGCGGCGCCGTGCTGCTCAATTATCCGCTGGGTTTGTTAGACGGGCTGCAATGGCTGGGCGCCTACCAGCAAGAGGACAAACGGCTCAGCGGTATGCTGTCCTGGCGCCGGACCTATGATAAACTCAGTTGGGACCTTTCCCTGGGTTTCACCCAATCCGATTATGAGGGCTCCGGTAAGAAAACCGGCCTGGCAAGCCTGACCATCAACTATGACATTTGAAGGAGATATGGAAGAAAACATCGTAAAGATCACCGATATGAGCAAGGCCTTTCCCACCGGAGAAGGCGAATTCCTGGCGCTCAAAAACATCAACCTGCACTTCGGCAAGGGCGAATTCGCCGGCATCGTAGGACCCTCAGGAAGCGGCAAGACCACCCTGCTCAATGTGATCGGATCCCTGGATACGCCTACGTCCGGAGAAGTGGAAGTGCTGGGCCAGAAGGTCAGCCAGCTCAGCCAGAAAGGATCCAGCGAACTGCGCAGCCGGCATCTGGGCTTCATTTTCCAG
>DAHVPC010000189.1 GCA_027318475.1 Candidatus Cloacimonadota bacterium
CATACTGGCTCTGAGCAGCCGTCACCCAGGCGTAGGGGGACAGACAGCTAAGGCTGGCAGAGATGGAGGACGCGTTCGCCTGGCCCAGGTTGGAGAGCCTTAAGCCGAGCTCAAAATCCTCGCCAGGTTCCGGCAACTGGTTGTTGGCATCATGGATAAGCACTTCGTCCACCACCAGATGGGCTGCTTGGTGATGGACGGGAACCGTGGTGATAAGCAGCGCTTTTTCGTTTCCCAAAGGCGCGGCGGCCTGGGGATAGCAGTTGTTGAAGGTGTATTCCAGGCCCCGGGTGTTGGTGTGGTCTTTGATCCCTACGGTGCAGAAATTGCCGTGCAAGGAGAAGCCGCTGGGAGCGCTGCCGCCCACGTCGACATTGTTGAAGATCTTATACTGCAGTTTGATGATCCCTTCGCCCAAGCCATTGTGATGGTAGAGGGGATCATAGAAGATCACCTGAAAGGTTTCTTCCGAGCTGCCGTCATAGCCATTGGCCAGGCCTTGATACTGGATAATGAAGCGATGGCCGGGAAAGTCGAAGTATTGGTAAATGCCCGAGCCATCGGTCAAAACGAGGTCATCCCAAAAGGCGGCGATCATGGGGCAGGGGCCTTGTCCTCCAGGCAGGTGGGTATTGCGGAATTCTCCGTTGCTGGTATTGCCGAGGGCTATGAAGCCGTTCACGCAGACTGTGATCCGGTCGTAATCGACGCCATAAAAGCGGAAACCAAAGGGCAGCTGAATCTTCTTGAGCACGGACGAATAAAGAGCTTCGCCTTCCTGCGTACCGGATCCCTGGTCAAACAGATCCGGGATCAAGGTTCCGTTTCCACCCAAACTGGGCGCAATTTCCACCCAATCATAAACAGGGCAGTCGGGATAAGCGGTATCGGCCTCATCATAGATCAGGTAGCCATACTCGTCGGGTCCCAAAGGGGAATTCTGAGATACTGAGCCGATACTTAGGTTGAAAAGGCAAAGCTGTTCGAACCCCGCGGAATTGTAGAACCGGATCCGCATCGGTACTTGCATGCCTGCCACTAAACTGCCCCGCGCCCAAACCTGGAATCCATCCGCCGAGCTTGTAGGGGTCTGCGCAGCCGCGTTTCCGAAGAAGGGAGCCGTGGTAGATGCGGGTATGGAACCACCAATCGTGCGGCCTGCCCAGTTGAGTGGTGATGAAGTCGTTTTCC
>DAHVPC010000018.1 GCA_027318475.1 Candidatus Cloacimonadota bacterium
CCTTTCTTCCCGCCTCACGGCGTCAATCACTTCTTAATCAAGCCTCAATCAAGCGTTAATTATTGAGGCTTGATTGAGGTTTGATTAAGGCTTGATTGACGCTTAGCCCCGAGTGCGGCTCGCGGGCCAGCCAGACAGAAAGTTGACGTAAGCAGTTATTATATATAGGATTTGAGCCTCCCAAGGAAGAGCGGCGCAGAAATTTCGGGCAAGAATCCCCTTTTTTCCGGCGGCTTGTTGATTAATATATCTGGACGAGTAATCATAGAAGGAGGCGGAAAATGCGTAATATCATTCTATTATTACTGATGACCTTAAGCGTTGAATTGCTTTTGGGGGAACAGGTTTACAACCGCGACCTGGTCCAGCAAGCAAAGGACAACAACGCCGAAGCGCAGTTCAACCTCGCGATGTGCTACGAGACCGGCTTGGGCGTCGCCAAGAACAAACGCGAGGCGATCAAATGGCTGAGATTGGCCGCCGAAAGGCATTACCACCGCGCGCAGTACAATCTGGGCCTCTGTTATTTTCACGGCGACGGAGTGGACCAGGACTACGCCACAGCCTACAACTGGTTCGCCCTGGCCGCCAACCAGGGCCTGCCGGAAGCCCAATACAGCCTGGGTTTATGCCACGGGATGGGTCTGGGCGTGCCGATCGATTGCGAAGCAGCTGTACGCTGGTTCCGCCTGTCTGCCGACCAGGGCTATTCCAAGGCGCAGTACTGTTTGGGCTGCTGCTACAATTTCGGCGAAGGCACGCCGCCCGACAAGGCCGAATCGGTCAAATGGTTCCGCCGCGCCGCGCAAAGCGGCTACGCCAAGGCTCAATACAGCCTGGGCTGCTGCTACAATTTCGGCGAAGGAACGGCCCAAGATCCAGTGGAAGCCATCAGTTGGTACTATTCCGCCGCTGTACAGGGACACGCCGGCGCGCAATTCAACCTGGGAACCATCTACTACAACGGCGACGGCGTCCCCCGCGACTACTTTGAAGCCGTGAAATGGTTCAACCTGGCTGCCGAACAGGGTTTCGCCGACGCCCAGTATGTGCTCGGAAACTGCTATCACAACGGCAACGGCGTGAACAAGGACGACCTGGAAGCGATCTTCTGGTGGAAGCTGGCCGCCGCCAACAACCATGAGTCGGCGCGCTACATCTATGAAAAGGTGAGCACCGAGCTGACCGGGGAGGAACTGCAACAGCTGCAATCCCGGGCGGAAAAATGGACCGCCACGCATGGCAGCGTGCTGACTGTTGATTAGATAAGGCTTCTATCAAATAGAGAAGGCAAGCCGGGATGATTTACCCCAGGATGGCAGTATATGCACTTCTTTTTCAGACCAGTGGGTAATGCGGTGATATATGACGGACCAGCCCGGAGGGCGAAAGATCATAGCGAGGGTACGCAGCGACCGGGGTCCTCACAAAGGAGCGCAGCGAGTTTGTGGGGTGGGAAGCGGAGCCCCTCGTTAAGTAAACCGAGAGTTTTTTTCTGCCCATCCCCCTCCCTGCAAACAAGCGACTGGCGTTTGTTTGCAGGGAGGGGGATGGGAATTTCCTTGTCAGGTTTCGCTCTTGCCGTTTCGAGGGGCTGCGCACCCTCGCTATATTCTGACGCACCCTCCGTAGCTTTCCCGCTCCAGTTGGAAGAGGGCCAAACCTATCAGTATTTCAGAGTCTTGAGCCGGTATTCCTGATCGCCGGCGCGGACTTTCCAGAGCCAGATTCCTGAGGGCAGGCCAGCAGGGAAGAACTCATCCAAATCGAGGCTGACTTCCCCTTCGGCAGGCATGGACCACTCGTGCTGCAATTGTCCGCGGAGGTTGTATAAACCGATCTTCACAACACCTTTAGATTCAGGCAGGGAAAAGCTGAGGCGACTGGAAAAAGGGTTCGGCCAGGCCCGAACGCCCATTTCCGCGGTTGGAACGTGCTCGTCGGACACGGATACTCCGCCGCCGCTGAACATGCTGGCGCCATCGTAGTAATGCCCCACCCACTTGTTGTCCTGGTTATCGATATAGAGATACATGCCCTGATCGTTGGCCAAGCCTGAATTGGCGGTGTTGTAGGTGGTCCACTCACCGTTGGCGAAGCGCGCGATGCCCTCGGAAAGCGTGGATATCCACAGACTGCCGTATTGGTCGAAGGACAAGCGGGTGACATTATCGTCTGGGATGGCGCAGTTGTTGGTGTCGTAGTAGGTCCACTGGCCGCCGTCAAGCCTGGCCACTCCAGAAGCTGTGGCGATCCAGAATTCTCCGTTGTGCAGTTTGACGTCGCGAACCCAGGGCGAGGGCAAGCCATAATCGGGAAGGTCATCGTAATAGGGGTAGATAGTCCAGT
Organism: Candidatus Cloacimonadota bacterium; assembly: GCA_027318475.1. Classification (GTDB taxonomy): domain Bacteria; phylum Cloacimonadota; class Cloacimonadia; order Cloacimonadales; family Cloacimonadaceae; genus Syntrophosphaera. The sequence continues at coordinate 2,350 of DAHVPC010000018.1, forward strand.
TGTCGCCAGAAATCCTGATCAGGCCGTGGTATTCATCGACGCTGTCGTAGGCGTTCACCCAGACGTTGTCCAGTTCGTCAATTTCCACCATGGTCAGATCGTTCGTGGGGAGCGCGGAATTGGCGGTGGTCCAGGTGCTCCAGGTGTCGCCGTCGAGGCGGAACAAGCCGTTCGAAGCGGTGGCGATCCAGACGCGGTCTTGCGAATCAACGGCGAGTGACTGGATCATGTTGCTGGGCAGGGGCGAGTTTTGGGAGGTGTATGGGGTGAAAGTGTTGCCATCGTATTTGATGACGCCGTCGTAACGCGTCGCCAGCCAGATATTGCCCTGCGAATCCTGGTCCAGCGCCCGGATCTGGTGATGAGATCCGGGAATGTCCAATCGAGTCCAGATCCCTTCGGCAAAGTGGAAGAGGCCGTCGAAAGAGGCGAACCACTGCGCTCCGTCGGCGGTTTGAATCTGGTCGTATATGGCGTGGTCCGGCAAGCCGCTATTGGCTGTATCAATTACCTGCAGCACGTCCAACTGCAGGCGGTTCAAGCCCGCGGGACCAGTGAACCAGGCGACGTTCTGGTCGTCGAAGCGGATGCTGGTCACGGAATTGGAGAGCATGGGCGTGTTGGCGGTGCTGTAGAGGGTCCAGACGCCGTCGAAAAAGTGGTTGACGCCGGCGTTGGTGCTGAGCCAGACGCCGCCGTTGGGATGCAGGGCCAGGCTGTAGATGATATTCCCCTGCAGGCCTGAATTGGCGGCGGTGTAGTTGGTCCAGTTCACGCCATCGTAAAAGAACAGGCCTTCGTCAAAGGTGCCGATCCAAAGATGGTTGTTGACGTCGAAAGCGATGGCGGAGCTTGTGGAATAGGCGCCGGGGAACACCGGATGGTTCAGGTGGATCCAGTTGGTGCCGTCCCAACAGACCAGTTCGCCGATCAAGGAAAGGCCGTCGAGATTGCTGAACCAGACGCGGTTCAGGTTGTCCAGTGCCAAACTCGCCACACGCGGAGTGGGGTCGTCGGTCCAGCCGTTCATTTGGATGAAGTTGGTCCCGTCGAAATGGACCAGGCCGCCAGTCTCCGTGCCCAGCCAGATATCGTTCACGCCTGCAATGGCGATGGAATTGAAGGAGTTGTAAGCAAAAGCGGGCTGGAAGGTCTGGCAGGAGGAGCCGTCGTAGCGGATGAGCGGGCCGCCGGAGGAAAAGAGCCATTTGACGCCGTCCGGGGCTACCGCGACGCGGTAAACGCGGTTGGAGGGCAGGCCGGAATTGGCGTGGTTGATGTATTCCATGGAGAGGGAATTGCGATGCATTTTTACCAAGCCGCCGTTTGTGGCGACCCATAGATAGGCGCCATCGACAGCCGTGCCATACGACGAAATGCCGGGAGTGTAATTCACCCAGTCAGCATACTGAGCGGACAGGGCCGTGAAACCCAGGGCCAGCAGCAGGAAAAGCGTTGTTTTGCGCATTTTAAAACTCCTTAATAATCCCCGCTTTGTTCCAAATCCACCACCCGAGCGGATTTGAAGAACACTCCTTCCTCCAGCAGCAATTCTCTTTGCAGCAAGCCTCCGTCGGCATCAGTAAGGGCGATTTCGCCTGAGGCACGCACGATCCGCCACCAGGGCAGGGCGTACTTTTCCGAGCAGGAGTGCAGCACCCGCGCCACTTGCCTGGCTCCATTGGGAATGCCTGCTTCGGTAGCGATGCGGGCGTAACTGGCCACTTTTCCCGCGGGGACCGCTTTGATCGCGCGGATTATGGCTTCTGTGGTGGTCACGCCACTGGTTGCTGGGGCGCCGCGTATTCCTGCTTCGGAGCGGCGTTTTTGATCCTCTGGTAAAAGATCACGGAGGCCATGTTCATGTAGGATGAAAGCAGCAGGAAACCGAGTCCGAAAGTGAGGCAGGACAGCAGGATCCAGCCGATGAAGGAGAGCATCAGCATGAAGAACTCGGTCTTGTGGCCTTCCATCATCTGCTTGCTCAGGCGCATGGCTTGTTCCGCCTCGATCTTGGGATCTTCCGCCATGATGAAGAAGGTCATGGCATAGCCGATGGCGGCGATGATGCCCGGTACGATGAGTAGCAGCGACCAGAGAAAGACGTAAAGCGCGATCAGCAGATAGGCGGTGAGAGAGCGGGCGAATTGCTTGAAGCCGTCGAACATTTCCTCGATCTGGAAGTTCTCGCGGCGCCAGAGTTTCAGAAAGATGGCGCTGATCGCCAGGGCAAAGGGTCCGCCGATGATCAGGGTGGCGATTCCGCCCAAACCTGCGGTCACGGCTGTGATCAGGGCGGTGATCGCCCATAAGATCAGCCAAACCAGGGCCAGGGAGCCCCATTTGTCCTTCAGCAGTTCGAGTGCTTCCCTGCGGATTGCTTCGTTATCCATCACTCCTCCTTGTGTAGCGTGATTGAAACGGATAAATCTAATTGCAGGATATTTTCCGGGCGGGGAGATGTCAAGAACTATCTGGCGGAATGTGGGTCAGGCGGGCTGGAAGGCGCTTAGGACTTCGCCCACGGTGTAAAGCGAGCCGCCGCAAACCAGGATGTCCGCGCGCTGAAGTTCGCTGGTGGCCAGGCGCAAAGCCTCCGCCACGGAATCCGCAGTGACGCAGGGAACGCCGTGTTTCCGCACTTCCGCGGCTTGTTCTTCGGCGCTGGCAGCGCGGTCGGACTGGTTTTGGGCGACGTAGACCTGCTCCGCCTTGCTGCAGATCAGGCCGAGCATGGCGCTGAAATCCTTGTCCGCGAGGATGGAGACGAGGAAGCGGAACTTGCGGCGGGGATAGATCTTGGAGAGGGTGTTCAGCAAGGCCTGGACGCCCTGGACATTGTGGGCGCCATCGGCTATGATCACGGGAGACGTGCTGAGCACTTGCATCCGGCCCTGCCAGTTGATGCGCGTGAGAGCCTTGCGGACGGCCTGCGGATTGAGTTTGAGGCCGCGCCGGTGCATGTAGAGGATGAAGGCGGTGAGCGCCACGGCGATGTTGGCAGCCTGGTGCTCGCCGATCAGGTTGGTCTTCAGGCCCAGGTATTTGCGGCAACTGAAGCGGTAGTCGAACTCCAGGCCGGTGATCTGGCGCGCGGTGACTGCAGCGGAGAAGTCCTCGCCGTAGATGTAAAGCGGGGCTTGCAGCTCGCGGGCTTTGTCGGTGATGATTTTTTTTGGGCTGGCGGGAATGTTGCCCAGGACTACGGGGACGCCGCTCTTGATGATGCCGGCTTTTTCCGCGGCGATCAATTCCACGGTTCCACCCAGTGTTTTCACGTGGTCCAAGCCGATGGTGGTGACGGCACAGACGTCCGGATTCCAGAGGTTGGTGGCGTCCAAACGACCGCCCAGCCCCACTTCGATCACTGCCGTCTGCACCTGTTCCTCTTTGAAGGCCTGAAAGGCGATGGCGGTGGTGATCTCGAAGAAGGAGGCGTCCCACTTCTCAAAGAGGCTTTCGAAGCGGTGAAAGACGTCCAGAACGCGCTCGAAGGGAAGATCGCTTCCATCCAGGCGGAAGCGCTCGGTGTAGTTGATCAGGTGGGGCGAGGTGTTCAGCCCGGTGCGCAGTCCATGCGCCAGGCAGAGCGCTTCGAGTGTGGCGCAGACGCTGCCTTTGCCGTTGGTGCCGGCGATGTGGAAACCGCGCAGCGAGTGCTGGGGATTGCCCATGTCTGCCAGCAATCCGCGCATGCGGTCCAGTTCCAGCTTCACGTTGCCGGAATACTTGCGGTAGATGTGGTCCAGGAATTCCTGATATTGCATGCTCAAACTCCCTGCTTCGGTTTCGGATAATGGGACGCGGACACAAAAAACCCGCAAGTACTGTATATCATCGCAATGACTGGGCTCACGGCGCTATACTTCTTTGCGGGGCGAAAGGGGGTGCGGAGGCTGCTATTCCTCTTCCTGTTCCTCATCTGTGGGGACGACGCCGGTCACTTCCACGAGCAAAGCGCCATACGCGGGATCGGCGATGCACTCCTGGAAGGAGTCGGATTTGCTGTTCTTCCAGTAGTCGTAATACTTCTGCATATACTGCGCCTTGAGTTTGCCGTTGGACTTGGTGTAGGTGTCAATCTTGGCCATGTCGTTCATCATCACGGTCTGCAGTTTGGTGATGCTCATGTTGTCGTAAAAACTCTTATCCAGCATATGTTTGGAGAAGTTCGCCAGGTTCGGGCAGAGCACGATGATGCCCACGTAGTGCCGGGTTTCGCCGTCGATGACTTCCGTGGCATGCTTGCCGAAGACCTGGTAAGCGTCTTTGCGGCCTTGGGATTCGGGGCAGTATTTTTCCTCGGAGAGGTAGTTGGATTTGCTGTTGGGGCGTTGGGTCCGGCGCAGGACGTCCAGGTCGCCGTCGAAGTTGGTCCGGGTTTCGGTCATGTAGTCAGCCGTGGCCACCCAGATGTTCTTCATGCTGGTGGTGCAGTCGTCGATGTTCTTTTCCGGATCGAGGTTATACTTGCCGGAGAGGGCGAGCACCGCGATCAGAGCGATGGCCAGGATGGCGCTCAGCACCCAGAAAACTGTGTTTCCCCGTTGATTGTTCAACATGAGTAACTCCTGAAGATTATAGTTTAGTTAGTATTTTGGCGTGTTGAATCCCGTCAAGCCTTTTTTGCGGCGGGCAGGATTTTGTTCAGGTAATTAAATGTTTCCGGCACGTCCGCGAATCTGGAGCGGTAATCCGCACGGGGGTCGATCGTTTCGCCGCGAACCCTGCGCGCCACGTTGTTTTCGCCCCAATTGTAGGCTGCCAGCACCAAACTCCAGTTGTGGTCGAAGCGGTCCTGCAGATAGCGCAGGTAACGGGCGGACATCCGCAGGTTGTAGAGCGGCACGAAAAGCATGCCCCGCTTGTGTTTGACGTGGATGTAGCTGGCCGTGGATTCCTTGACCTGGCCCAGCCCGATGGCTGCCTGCGGCGATACCGCGAAACTCCGGAAGCGGCTTTCGGTGTTGATCAGCCGGTAGAAGATGCGGGCGTCGAGTCCGTAGCAAACGGCCACGCCCACGGTCATCACCCGCACCGAAATGGGGTTGTAAAGCAGGATCACCAATATAAGCAGGACGACCAGGGGGACGAAGGCCATCCGCCTGGTCTTCCGCGGTGTTTTCCGGACGGGCATCAGAGCAATTTACGCCAGGGTCTTCTTATAGTCGTTGAGCCTCAGGACGTGGGAGATCTCTTCGTTGATGATGCGGCGCAAAACCAGCAGGGCCTTGGGATTGGAGATGCTGTCGCTGATGGCGTGGAAGTAGAGCAGGGTGTCCTTTTCAAAGGCGATGGCGTGGTCGAGCACGGCGTGGATGTTGCTGGCTTCGGCGGCTTTCTTGATGGCGGAATCGGCATCGTTGAAGATACGGCCTTCCACGATGGATTTCAGGTAGGTGGCCACGAGTTCCCAATCCTGGCTGAGTTCGAGGTTTTGCATGTCCGCGTCGTCGCGCAGGTTCAGGAAGGTCTTTTCGTGGTTCAGTTCCTGGTCGCGCAGCAAAATCAGGAGTTCCCGGCTCTTTTCGTCCAGGTCCTTGCGCTTGGTGGCTTCATGGTAAAAGGCGTAGCCGTTGCGTTCGATCTGCACGGCCATTTCGATGATCTCATTGATGGAATAGGCTGGCATGTTTCCTCCAGGGATGCGATTTTTGCATTTTGAGATAGGCTTCGGGGGCGGCTTTTTCTGTCAAGCGGAAAGTGCCGGGACCCCACTCCAGAACGCCGGGTCAGTGCAAGGGCACGTTCACTTGGGACGGTCCAAGCAGCTCGCCCAGATAGTCGGTGCTGTCCGGAGCGGCCTTCGCGGCGCTGGTTCCGGTTGCGGTGGACGCGCTCGGTTTCGCCTGGGTGGACGACAGCTGGCGCATCCGGTTGCGCAGGGAATCCGTTTTGGGCTGTTCGGGCACGGGTTCCGCCACCAGAGTGGTGTCGGCGGCGGATTTGCGGAAGATGTCGGGCGTCTTGAGCCAGCCCTGGCCATAGGCGTACCACACGATGGAGGCCAGAAGCACCACGAACAGGATGATCCCGATCAGCCAGAAGAAGTTGGGTGAGAGCAGGATCTTCTTTTCCCGGACCGGCTTTTTGGGTTTGAACTGCTGTCTGGCGTGCTGCTGCATCTGAGCCTGAACCTCAGCCAGCGCGAGCTCCGGGTCCACGCCAAGGTATTGGGCGTATTTGCGGACGATCGCCTGCGCGATGCCCAAAGTGCCCAGTTCGCTGAAGCGGTTGTCCTCGATCAGGCGCACCTGGTCTTCCCTCAGAAACAGGTCCTTGTGCACTTTCTTGTAGGTGATGCCCTTTTCTTCGCGCGCTTTGAACAGGCTGGCGCCTAGATCTTCCATCGGTAAACTCCAGTAAAAACTTCTTCCACAGAACCTTGCAGTATATACTCGCCGTTCTCGAGGCTGCGGACGCGCACTTCTCCGCCCGGCATTCTTACCTGGACTTCGGTATCCAATCCTCCCATTTGGATGCCGGCGAAAACGCTGGCCACGGCTCCGGTTCCGCAGGCTTGGGTGGCTCCCGCGCCTTTCTCCCAGATGCGCAATTCCAGTTCGCTGCGCGAGACCACACGGGCGAACTGGACGTTGACCCGGCCCGGAAAACGCGGATGGGCCTCAATAAGCGGGCCCAGCACAGCTTCCTGACCGGCCTGAACATCGCCGAACGCCACGTAGTGCAGGTTGCCCACGTCCACCAAAGTGCCGCTGGTTTCCAAAACCTCGATACCCGCCCCTACCAAACGCGGAGCGCCCAGATTCACCTCCACGCCTGCGTTTCCGACCACCGCTGCTTTGATCCCGGAATCCGTATTCACGCGCAATTCGGCTTTTCCAAGAAGTCCATGCAGCAGCCAGGCGCAGCATCTCAGCGCGGAACCGCACATCGCGGCGGCGCTGCCATCGCTGTTGATGATCGCCATGCGCGCGTCGCAATCCGGATCGCCCAGGAGCAGCACCAGACCGTCGGCTCCGACGCCTTTGCACCGCTGGCAAACGTCGATGGCCAGGGCCGGCAAATCCAGCTGGCTATGCGTGTTTTGCAGCAGTTCCAGGATCACGAAGTCGTTGCCCTGGGCCTGCATTTTGGTGAAGGGGATCAGCACAGCAGGTCTTCCATCATCTGGTTGAAACTATGTACGCCTTTGCGCAGCGAGATCCATTGCGCGGCCTGCAAGGCGCCGACGGCGAAACAGGCCCGGGACCTTGCCCGGTGGGTGAATTCCAGTGAATCCGTCTCGCTGTCGAAGAGGACGTTGTGCGTGCCGGGCACGGAACCCACGCGGACACTCGCGAAATGCAGTTCGTCTCTGGAGATGCGGCGCTCCAGTTTGTCGTAAACCGCGGTTTGCTTGGTTTCGCTGGCGTCCAGGATCGTGTTGGCCAGTTGGATCGCCGTTCCGGAAGGGCTGTCTGCCTTTTGGTTGTGGTGGATCTCCCAAGCGCCGACGTCGTAGAAGGGGAATTTGGCGCAAAGTAGCGTGGCGTGGCGGATCACGCGGTCGAAGATGTTCATCCCGATGGAGAAATTCGCGCCCCAGATCAGGCCGATATTGTGTTTGGCGGCCAGTTCCTCCACTTCCGGAAGATACTTGTTCCAGCCCGTGGTGCCCACCACAAGGTGCTTACCGGCTGCGGCGACCTTGCGGATGTTGTCCATAACGGCATCGGGATGGCTGAATTCCAGGCAGACCTCGGCCAGGTTGGAATCCGTGATCTGCGGTTCGCAGCCAGGCTGGGTGGGGTCGATCATGTTTTGCACCCGGCAGCCGTGCGCTTCCGCCAGGTTCTGGATCATGCGCCCCATCTTGCCGTAGCCGATCAAAGTGATGTTCAGCATCATATCCTCACGCGGAATATTTGCGGATCAAGGCGGCGATGAAAGCCGCGCCGCGTTTCAGTTCCTCCGCCTCGAGGTCTTCGGAAACGGTGTGCACCTTGTTCATCCCGGTGCCGCAAATCACCATGGGCAAGCCGCCTGCGTTGATGATATTGGCGTCGCTGCCTCCTCCTCCGACCGTCACTTCGGCTGGCAATCCGAGCTCCCGCAGGGCGTCCAGAGCCAGCTGGACCACAGGTTGGGAGTCGTCGAGCCGGAAAGACTGATATTCGGTTTGCATTTCCCATTCATAGGCAGCCTGGCCAAACTCGTATTGGTGCCTCTGCACCGCGCTTTCCACGGCGTGGCGGATATCGAGGGTCACCTGATCCAGTTTGAGCGCGTTGTGGCTGCGCGCCTCGCCTTTGATGTCCACCCGGTTGGGAACGATGTTGGTGGCGATTCCGCCTCCGATGATGCCCACGTTGCAGGTGGTTTCGTGGTCGATCCGGCCCATAGGCATGGCGGCGATCGCTTCGCTGGCCACCCGGATGGCGTTGATCCCTTTTTCCGGCTCGACCCCGGCGTGCGCTTCCTTGCCCAGAATGCTGATCTTGATGGAGTTTTGCGCCGGGGCGCCCACCACCAGTTCGCCCACGCGGTGCGAATCCAGGGCGTAGCCGAGCGCCGAGTTCAACTTGCTCTTCTCAAAATGCTTGGCTCCGAGCAACCCGACTTCCTCGGAAACCGTGATCAATACCTCGATGGGGGCGTGTTCCGCGCCGCTCTCCAGCACTTCCTTGATGCCCCACACAATCTCTGCGATGCCGGATTTGTCGTCGCCGCCGAGGACCGTCGTGCCGTCGGTGCGGATGACGCCGTCCTTGAGCGTGGCCTTGATGCCTTTGCCGGGTTTTACGGTATCCGCGTGGGCGCAGAACAGGATCGGCTGTTTCTTGATCTGGCCGGGGATCAGGGCGTAAAGGTTGCCCGCGTTGCCGCCGGTTTTCAGGTGGGCGGAGTCTTCCTCGACCGTGGCTCCAAGGGCGGTCAGGTCAAGTTTCAGGCGGTCGATCATGGTGCGTTCGTCCCGCGATTCGCTGTCGATGGCGACCAATTCCAGGAAATACTGGATCACGTCTGTGTTCATGCGCTTCTCCATTGGGGTTTTGGCTTTGGAATCCGCTTATCTGGGCTTTCGGATTTTGTCAAAGCAATTTATACGGAGAGAGAGGAGCGCGGCCAGGAAAACCGACCTGGATGATCAAGCCGCTCTGGGGGACTACAGTCAATCACTTGTCTATCACTAGTCAATCAAGCGTCAATAATTGAGAAGTGATTGACTAGTGATAGACAAGTGATTGACTGCCAGAAACGGGAGTAAAGCAATAAGATGCTTGGAGTTCAATGGTTTGAGTTCCCAACCGGAATCTGTGTCCCATTCTGCTTCGCAGCGAGAATTTTGTCTTGCTTTTTGCCTGCCAACGTTTATATTTTACCTGTTTTTGGAGCCGGCAGGGAAGAACCCGGGCCGGGCGTTCAGAACCAATCTTAAAACATGCCTTGGAGGTATTTGTGTCTGAATCCAGCAAATCCGGTCCTCGCGTCATGACCGAAGAGGAAGCGTTCGCGTTCCGGGAGGCCTTACGAGCCGCCCAGGGATGGTACGATTCCATCTTTTTGGCATTGGGGGAAAATATGAGGGAAGAGATTCAATTGCGTGAAGCCGCGGGCTTGATCACTATGTCTGGAGGTCCTGGCGGAATCCCGCAAAGCAAAGAAGCGGACAATCAAACCAAGGAGGACGAGGGCAAGTAGGGCGGCGTTCCGAGGGTGTTTCGGGGTTTCTGCGCGCGCGGCCTGGCTTTGTGCTAAAGAGGGTTCCGCCTCCTCAAGAAATATCTTGACAGATTCGGAAAGAATGCCATTTCTGGCACATTAGTAAACCACCTTGACCAAGGAGGATTTATGAATGCCCGCCAGCGTTTTCTTTTTATCTTCGGAGTTTTGGCGCTGCTTGGCCTGCGCGGAGGACTGTCCGCTGATCCGCCAGACCGGATGAGCGGTTACGCCGTCTGCGGCCCCATCACGATCAACACGATCGTCACCATCTATTCGGATTACCGGGTCGTTCCCTTTAATCTGGCGCCCAATCCCTCCCCGCTGGAGATTCCCGAAGGCGGCTACGGCTACGCCTGGTTCGTGCTGGAGGGCTTTTACAACGGCCAGTGGTACCCGGTGATGAACGCGACGCTGCAGGCGGAGGACGCCCAGGCGAACGTGATCGCCTGCGAGACGCGCAAGCTGCCCTACGAGTTTCTGGAAACCGCGCTCCGCTTCGACGACGCGGGCATCTTCGCGGTCAAGATCCCCGCCAGCCAAATCGGCAGCGGCGTTCCGGACGCCACGGAAACGGTTACCGTGATGCGCGCCAATGGCCTGACCATCCTGCCGGAAAACCGGCGCAGCGTCTCCTGCAAGGTCGTGCCCTACGCCTACACCACGTCCTGGGGCTACCGGATCTATTCCTACGCCGGGGCCGGCGCCACAGCCTACGCGGTGACCGCCACAGCCTATGCCGGCGGCGGATCCGGAACCTCCATCTTCCTCGATCTGGAAGGCACGGGCTCGGATCCGGACTGGCCCACAATGCGCATCAGCCGGCGCACCGACGTGTTCATCGGCGAAGAGGCCAGCGTCGGGCCGCCCAAACTGCTCGACGTCTATGAGGCCGGAGTCACAGCTGAAGCCAGCTTCCCCTACGAGACTTCCTACGAGTTCGACGTGGACGAAATGGACGGCCTGGAAGCCCTGATGGCTTTTTACCTGATCAGCGAACCGATCATCAAGAACCTCAATCAGGTCGGCCAGGTCACCACGACCTTTCTGGATTGGGTGGTGGACCTGCTGATCGCCAGCGATGGCGCGGACAATCTGGCGGTTTCGCGTTACGCCGACGAAGCTGGCCTGGATATCAAAGGCTGCCTGGAACTTTCCGTGAACTGCCTGGAAGACCTGCCCCTAGGCCTGGATCTGGGAGCGGGAGTGGGGGTGGAAACGCATACCGGCGCGAGCCTGAAGTTTTACGAAGGGGGCAAGATCCAGGCCCGCTTGGGCATGTCCGGATCCTGGGACGCCTCCTTGAACCTGGGTCCGGTGAGCATTTCGGCATCCAGTGTGAACGCGGGGAAATTCTATCCCCAGAGGCTGAACTACTTCAATCCCGCCTGGATCAAGGGCGTGGGCTACGAAGCCCTGGGCACCTGGCAGGGCCTGGATTGGCAGGATATCCAGCTCAGCGCTTCCATCATCTCCGACAACGCCGCCCTCAACGTTTACGATCTGCCGGGTGCCGTGCAGGAATACGGCGCCTGGGTGGATATCGACAACTCCGTGGCCAGGGCCGCTTTGATCAACGCGACCGCGTTGCCGGAACAAATGCTGAACATTGGCCAGACAGCGGTCAACGTAGTCGCGGACAACGGTTCCTTCAGTGAAGACCTGACCAACTTCCTGGAGGCGGCCGCCACGCAGCAGAACACCCTGTCCCCGATCGTGCTGCCCTACGGCGCGACCTTGCAGGACGGCTCCTCTTTCAACATCGACCTGGGCCTGGAATTTCCCATACCCGTGTTCCCCGTGATCGTGGTGAAAGTGGGCGGTGGCCTGGAAGGCTCGGATTGCCGCAGTTACGACCTCGGCAACGGCTATTGGGCGAAGGGCTATCCCTACCTGCAGACCGAGATGCCCGACCCTCCGCAGCCCAATGTAACCTTTTCCGACGTGCTGGACGAGATTTGGGGCCACCTCACTTCCGGCGACATCTTCGACCAGCTCTGCGACCTGATCGTGGACAACACCGTCAGTTCCTGGGTCAAGTATCTGCCCTTCAAAGCCCGGAACGTGGCGGCGCTGGATGGCGAGGGATCGACGCTCGCGCTGACTGCGAACTCCGTTCCCGCAGGGGTCGATTCCGTGTATGTGCGGGCCTGGGAATGGGGCGAAGCGCCCCGCGGGTTGGACGTTTCCGCGGAAAAGAGGCAGCGGATGGCCGACTATGGGCGCGAGTTGAAGCAGATCCGGCAAACCCGGTCCGGGCTGCAATACGGCATCGGCGGCTTCTTCAAGTTCGAGGCGGGCGCCGTGCAGGAATGGAACGACGACCCGCTGCTGACCATCAAGTACACGGACGCGGAGGTCGCCGGCATCAGCGAAGGCAGTCTGGGCATGTATTGGGAGGACGCGCAGGGCGCCTGGCACTACCTGGCTTCCACCGCGGTGCCCGATTCCAACTACGTGCGCGCCTACATCCCCTATTTCTGTGTTTACACCCTGGCGCCCCGGCTCCCCCAGGGCAATATAGGGCTTTCCTCCGTGCCCCCGACTTTGAACGCGGACGGAGTTTCCACCGCGCTCATTTCCTCGGGAACGCTGCACAACAACGACGGAACCACGGTGCCCGACGGCGCTTTCTACACCGTTTCCGCCAGCCGGGGAACCATCGTCACAGCGGATGCCGATCCGGCCAGTGGGGGCATCCAGATCGCCGTTAGCGGAGGGAGCATCAGTTTCACCCTCAGGAGCGACCAGATCGCCCTGCCCATCGACATCGACATTGCTTCCGTGGCGGGCTACTCCTCGGGTAGCCTGGCCCTGCCACTGAGTTCCGCGGCTCCGCCTTCGGCGCCCACGCTGCTCAGCGCGCAGGGAGAACACCGCGCCATCGAACTCAGCTGGCAGCAGCCCGCGGATCCAGGAATAGTGGGCTACCGCGTATACTACGACCTCGATTCCGGGCCGCCTTACACGGGAACCTCCAATGTGAGCGGCTCCAACAGCCCAATCACTGTGGGCAAGGTAGACAACTATATCCTGACTGGCTTGGCCAACGGGCAGACTTACCACGTGGCTGTCGTTTCCCTCAACGCGTCCGGAACCCCGAGCGGCTATTCCAACGAACTTCTGGCGCAGCCACATCTGCAAGCCCCGCAGGAACCACTCGTCACGCCCGGTCCCACCGGCTTTCTGCTCAGTTGGGAGCCAGTTTTCGGCGCCACCTCCTACCAGGTCTACCGTTCTTCCGATCCCTACGCGGCGCTCGGATCGATGACCTGCCTGGGCCAGACTTTCAACCTCAATTGGCTGGATGCAGAAGCGCCAACGGAGGATAGGATGTTTTACCGCGTTGTGGCGGTTGGATACTAAGCGAGGCGCGGAATGAAAGCATTAACAATCCTCATCGCCCTGCTGCCGTTTTCCCTGCTGAACGCCGCTCCGGTGGTCTCCAACCTGAGCGCAGCGCAGCGTGCCGACGCTTCCAAACTGGTGGACATCTATTACGACGTCGCCAATCCCTACACGATGAATGTGACCCTCCAAGTATCCAACGACAACGGCGCCACCTGGGCTTTCTCCTGCGCTCTGGTAAGCGGTGACGTGGGCGCCAATATCAGCCCCGGCACTGGCAAACACATCGTCTGGGACGTGCTGACCGAGCACCCCGACATCAGCGGAAGCACCTATAAATTCAAGGTAACAGCCGATGACGGTATGCCGCCGGAAAACTTTGCCTATGTTCCCCCGGGCACTTTTCTGATGGGCGATACGCGTGGCGGTGGCCAGACCAACGAACTGCCGGTGCACAGCGTGACCATCTCCGCCCTGTATGTCTGCAAATATGAAGTCACGCAGGGCGACTGGTTCACTACCATGGGATCTTATCCAGCCAGTGGTGCCGGCGTAGGGGCCAGTTACCCGGTCTACAACGTTTCCTGGTTCGACGCCCTGGATTACTGCAACGCGCGCAGCGTCGCCGAAGGCCTCACCCCGGTCTATACCACCATCGGTACCATAGCCTGCAACTGGAATGCCAACGGTTATCGCCTGCTCACGGAAGCCGAATGGGAATACGCGGCCCGAGGCGCTACCAACGACCCGGATTACCTCTATTCCGGAAGCGACGATGTGAACGCTGTCGCCTGGTATTCCGGCAACAATACGCCCAACGGCACCAAACCCGTGGGCACCAAGTTACCAAACGGCCTGGGGATCTACGACATGAGCGGAAACGTCTTTGAATGGACCTGGGACTGGTATCTGAGCACTTACTACAGCGTCAGTCCGTCAGTAAACCCCACGGGACCGGACACGGGAACCGTGCGGACCTGGCGCGGCGGGCATTACAGCGCTGGCAGCATCTTCAGCCGGATATCCCGGCGCGGCGGCGCTAATCCGGGATTTTACGCCATCAACATCGGTTTTCGCGTGTGCCGTAAGGTTCCCTGAGTGCAAGAACCATGCAGCGGAATGTGAGGCAGATGAGGAAGTGAGAGATGAAAGCGTTGTGCTGTGTCTGTGCCTTGGCGTTGGCCGGACCCTTGTCCGCCGGCCCTGCCGTGATCAATCTTTCCGCCTCCCAGCGCACGGACGGCTCAATGAAAGTGGATATCTACTACGACGTCCTCAATGAATATCCGATGACCGTCACGCTGGACGTCTCCGCCGACAACGGAACGACTTGGGGTTATCCCTGCACATTGGTGACCGGCGACGTGGGACCAAATATCAGCCCCGGCGTCGGCAAACACATCGTTTGGGACGTCCTGACCGAGCATCCGAACATGAGCGGGCCGCTATTCAAGTTCAAAATCACCGCCGATGATGGATATCCCAGCGGATTCGTCTTTGTCCAGGGCGGCTACTGGCACAATGGCTCTTCATGGGTGACCACTCCCAGTTTTTACATCGACTGCTTCGAACTCACCCAATCCCAATACCAGGCGGTCATGGGCGCCAATCCCGCCACCGGATACGGGGTGGGGGCGGATTACCCCGTTTACTACGTTTCCTGGTTCAAAGCGGTGGAATACTGCAACCGGCGCAGCATCGCCGAAGGAATCCCGCCCTGCTACACCTACGGGACCTATGGCACCAATCCCGCCAACTGGCCTGCAGGCTGGAATTCCGTCAGCGCCAACCAAGCCAACATCAGCTGCAATTTCGCGGTCCGGGGCTACCGTTTGCCAACTGTCAATGAGTGGCATTTTGCGGCTAAAGGCGGAATTTTCTCCCACAACTACAACTACAGCGGCAGCAACACGCTCAGCCTGGTGGGCTGGTACAATGACAACTCCGGCAACCACACCCACCCTGTGGGAACCAAAGCCGCCAATGAACTGGGCATTTTCGACATGAGCGGCAACGAAGCGGAATGGTGTTGGGACCTCACCTCGGGAGTCAACAGACAGCAGCGTGGAGGCGCTTTCGATGATTCCTCCCAATATTGCGCTGTTTTTGCCATCACCATGAACGAACCGACCGTAAGCGTCCACTGGTGCGGATTCAGGCTCTGCAGGTCGTTCTTGTTTGAATAGTCCAGAGTGGCAGGTCTCTCCCTCCTGCATCTCTTGGTGGATTTGAATGTTTAATTTGGCTGCAACACTCGGAATTTCCTATTTTTGAGATTGAATAGTAACTACTATAACTCAGGTGAGCCCTGCGTATAGCCTCCGCTTACCATTATCGCTTATCAAGGGATAATCTGGCAGCGCTCCCGTAATCATTACGCCGTCATTGCGCGCTCATTACGGGCAAAGGGCGCAATGAGCGCGCAATGACCGCGCAATAGTTACGGGGCCATATTGAATACCAGCCGGGGCTCACTAGTGAGAAATTCATTGACAAGCAGGGGCATTCGCAGTGTGGAGTTCAAACTTATCATGGAAAGTAAAGTGAAGAAACTTGCCCTTGTCATCCTGCTCCTGCTGGTCTTGGCCTGTTTGGGAGCCCAAGCCAGGCGCGATCCGGACCGCGCCGCGCTTTATTCGCTCGTGTTGCCGGGAGCCGGCCAGATCTACAACCACGCCTATCTGAAGGCCGGCCTGGTAATCGGCATCCAGGGCTATCTGATCGGCACGGCGATCTACAACGATGGCCAGCGCGCGGATTTCCAGCGCCTGGCGCAAACAACCTCAAATTCCGCCCTGGCGCAGGAATACCAGGCCCGGAGCGACGACTACAAGGACAGGGTGAACAACGATATCTGGTGGATCGGTATCACTGCCGCGCTTTCCGTGATCGACGCCTACGTGGACGCGCACCTGGCCGACTTCGAGAGCCAGAAAGAGAAGCTCCGCCTGAGGTTTGAGGGCGACCAGATCAGCCTGGAATACCGGTTTTAAGGGGTGATCGTGCGCAAGCTCCTGATCCTGGCCATGTTGGCCGCCTGGGCCTGGACGCTGGCCGGGGAAGATTTTGATCCGGAGGCTTTCGCAGGCAGCATCCGGGAACTCACCAACCAAGCCCGCGCGGAGAACGGCCTGCAGCCGCTGAAGCGGGAATCCGGACTGGACGACCTCGCCGCCCTGCACAGCCGCAACATGGCGCGGGACGAACGTTTCGACCATGTGGACAGCCAGGGCATGAGCGTGGAAGGCAGGGCTCTGGCCTATTATCCGGAGTTTTTACAGGTGGGGATCGGGGAAAACCTGTATCTGATCGAAAGCAGCAAGCGCGAATTCGATCCGCACCGCGTGGTGCAGGGCTGGCTGGCCTCGCCGGGACACCGCGCCAATATTCTGGACACGGACTACACCCACATCGGCATCGGGATCTGCCAGAGCGGCGACAAACTTTATTCCACGCAGGTTTTTGCCACTCCGCTGGTGAAGATCCTCACACCCCTTCCCGCCAAATTCTCTCCGGATAAGGAATACGCCGTCGAGTTCGAGTACCTTTCCACGGAGCCCCAAGACGAATTTCGCTGCCTGGTCGCCACTCCGGATCCCAGCACCCAGATCGGGATCGACGCCAGCACCTATTACGAAGGCTTAATGCCCGTAACCGTGGAATGGCTTGGCGCGCGGCGTTTCCGGCTCAAGTTGGATTTCCGTTACGGCCCGGGAACCTACAAACTGCAATTCGGCTGGGGCGGCTTCTTCTATCCGGACCTGTATTCCTTCACGGTAAAGTGACGCGCAGGGTCACCGGACAGTGGTCCGAGCCCATGATGTCGTCGCGGATATCGGCGTCCAGCACGTATTTCTGGTGTTCGGCGTCCACGAAGAAGTAGTCGATCCTCCAGCCTACGTTGCGCGGACGCGCTCCGGCTCGGTAACTCCACCAGGAATACCTTTGCGGCTCGGGATGGAAGAGGCGGAAAGTGTCCACCCAGCCGTGTTCCACGATCTTGTCCAGCCAGGCGCGTTCAATGGGCAGGAAGCCACTGGTCTGGGAGTTTTCCTTGGGGTTGGCAAGGTCGATCTCCTTGTGCGCGGTGTTGAAATCCCCCGTCACCAGCACCATTTTTCCGCTGCGGCGCTCCTTTTCCAGCACCTCCAGGCAAGTGTCGTAAAAGCGGAGTTTGTAGTCCAGGCGGTGCTCGCCCTGCTGCCCGTTGGGGAAATAGATGTTGTAGATGATGAGGCTCTCAAACTCGCAGCGGACGATGCGGCCTTCGGAATCGAACTCCGGATCGCCGAAGCCGAAACTGGCGGAGTACGGAGCAAGGCGCGTCAAAACCGCGGTGCCGGAATAACCTTTGCGTTCGGCGTGCGACCAGAAGGACTGGTAGCCCTCCACGCAAGCCAGTTCGGCCGGTATCTGGTGCTCCTGCAGTTTGGTTTCCTGCAAGCCCAGCCAATCCGGACGCTCCCTGTTCAGAACGCCCAGGAAATCCTTGTTCAGCACGGCGCGCAGGCCATTCACGTTCCAGGACCATAAGTTCAGGTTCAAATCGCTTTCCTCCCAATTCAGCCTGCCGCCTATCGGAACCAAGGCGGCAACTGCTATTTTCCGCTTGCGGGAAGGCCGCTAATCTGTCAAGCGGAATGGGGCTGGGAACTGTCCTGATTATTTGGGCTTGACATATCCGGGCATCCGGAAAAAATGGCTTCTCTGGCAAAAATGCTTGATTTACAAGGAGTTAGATAAATGAAACGGACTTACCAACCCTCGAACCGGTCCCGCAAGAACACCCACGGCTTCCGCAGCCGCATGGCCACCCACAATGGCCGTAAGTTGCTGGCACGCCGCCGCGCTAAAGGGAGAAAGACCCTCAGCGTATGAGCCATGCTTCGTCTGATTACGAAGCACCGGGAATATGGGGAGTTCCGCTCCCCGGCCTTCCTGCTCCGGACAGCCCATTTCTATGCAGCGGCACTGTCTTCGCCCACTGAATCCGCGCTGGGCATCACGGTCAGCAAACGGATCGGCAAAGCGCACGTCCGCAACCTGCTCAAACGGCGGATCAAAGCCTGGGCACGCCTTCCCGAAACCTGCCTGCCTGCAGGCTGCAAGTTCAACCTCATCGCCAAACAGGGCGCTGGAGAACTGACTTGGCCGCAACTCTGCCAGGAACTGAACGCGCTCATGGATCTGCTGCAGGAAAAACTATGAGCGATCCGCTCTTTTGGCTGAACCAGCCTTTCATCCTGCTGATCAAGCTCTACCGCAGGCTGCTTTCGCCTATCCTGCCTCGAACCTGCCGGTTTGAACCTTCCTGCAGCCTCTACGGCCTGCAAGCCTTCCGCAAGTACAACTTTTTCAAGGCGCTGGGCCTCACCGCCTGGCGCATCCTGCGTTGTAACCCCTTCTGCAAGGGCGGTTACGACCCACTTCCCTAAGGAGGAACCGTGGACAAACGCACTCTGGTGGCCATGTTTCTCGTCGTCGTGATCTTCATGGTCCTGCAAACCTACGTTTTCAAGCCCAAGCAACCGCAGCAGCAGCCGGCTCAAGCCCAGCCTGCAGCACAGACTCAAAAGCCCGCCCCCGACTCCCTTGCCAAAACCCCCGCGGCCATCACCACCGCAACGACAAGCCGCTTTCTGGCCGCCGATTCCACCCGCACCCTCACCCTTGCCAACGACCTGATCAAGGTCCAGTTCAGCACTCTGGGCGCCAGCATCAGTTCGCTGGAACTGCAGAAGTACACCACCACCGACCATCGCAGCCTCGTCAACCTTGTTCCGCCCGGCAAAAGCCTGGCCGGGATCAAACTGCTGGGCGCCAATGCAGGACCGGATTTGAAGGCCCTGAACTGGTTCCACGCGCAGCCTGCACCGGACAGCCTGGTCTTCTGGCTGGGAAGCGCGACCGCGCCCTTGGTCCGCAAAACCTTCACCCTGGACGGCAAATACGGCCTGCGGATGCATGTGAGCGTGCAGGACAGCGTGGCAGTGAACGGCGTGGAATACGACTTTTCCGCCGGGATCGCCGATTCCGAGAAGGTCAAGCCGAAATCCAAGAACGTGGACTACAAACTGCTGCTTTTCGCAGGCAACGATTTGCAGAAGATCCCTCTGGGGAAGATAGCCAAGGAGCAGCCTGGCGGACCGCTCGACGCCTTCAAGTGGGCTGCCCTGCGTACCAAGTATTTCACCCTCGCCGTGCACGAAACCGGGGCTTCCCTGATCCGCAACTTCAAGGCCGCGCCCAATCCCGATACCGGCAATCCCTCGCTGGTGCTGGATTCCTACGACCGCGTGCCCTCCAGCACTTGGGAACAGGAATTCCTCATATACACCGGACCCGCGGATTACGACATCCTGAAAGGCTACGCGGGGTCGCGCCTCGAAAAGATCCCGGAACGCGGACCGGCCTGGCTTTGGTGGCTCTCCAACGCCATCGCCTGGCTGCTCAAGTTCCTGCACAGTTTCATACCCAACTACGGCCTGGTCATCATCATCTTTTCCATCATCCTGAAGATCGTCCTCAATCCCCTCACCAAAAAGAGCATGGACGCCAACCTCAAAATGCAGAAGATCCAGCCGCAGGTCCAGGCCCTGCAAGCCAAGTACAAAAGCGATCCCAAGACCCTGCAACTGGAACTTTCCAAACTCTACAAGCAAGCCGGCGCGAGCCCCATGTCCGGCTGCCTGCCCCTGCTCCTGCAGATGCCGATCTTCATCTCGCTTTACAACGTCCTGCGTTACACCATGGACATGCGCAACGCCCGGTTTCTGGGCTGGCTCAAGGACCTCTCCGAGCCTGATCCCTACTGGATCCTGCCCATCCTGATGGCCGGCTTCATGATCCTGCAGAGCCTGATGATGCGTCCTTCCCAAGCGGCTTTGGAGCAAATGGACGAAAAGCAAAAGGCCATGCAGCAGAGCACCAAAATGATGACCTGGCTGATGCCCATCATGATGTTCTTCATCTTTATGGGCCTACCTTCCGGCCTCGTGCTCTACTACACCGTGTTCAACATCCTCAGCGTGGCGCAGCAATACTACCTGCAAAAACATCTTAAACAAAAGGAAACCGCATGACTACCATCGACAAGACCGGAACCAGCATTGAAGCCATCATCCGGGAGTTCCGGGCCGAATACAAGATCAAGGACTGGGAACTAAAATACGACATCCTGAAGAAGCCTTCCTCAGGATTTCTGGGTCTGTTTGCCAATAAAACAGCCAGCGTCCGCTTCCACCTGCCTGAAGTGAGCGACCGCGCCACCTCCTTTCTGGACCAGCTTCTGCGCAAAATGGGCGTGCCCTTCGACGCCATCGAAGCCAAAACCGAAGGCAAGACCATCTATCTGGAGATCAAGGGCAGCAAGGACACCGGCTTCTTGATCGGCAAAAACGGCTCCATGCTGGAAACGCTGCAATTCCTGGTGAACCGCATCTTTGAGAACGACAAGAGCATGGACCGCATCTACATCGACGCCGAGGGCTACCGCGAACGCCGCGAAGCCATCTTCCTCAAGCAGTTTCTACCCATCATCAAAAAAGTGCGGGAACAAGGCAAACCCTTTACCCTCGAGCCCATGGACGCCGGTGACCGCCGCGTGATCCACCGCCACATCGAACGTGACCGCGGCTTGCGCACCCTCACCATCGGCGAAGGCGAAAAGAAGCGCATCGTGATCTTCTCCGCCAAGCAAAGCGAATCGGAAGTCCTCAACCAGGCCCGCAAACAGCCCAATCGCCGTCCGCCCAGAAAACCGGACGAGCGCAAGCCCGAAGCCCGCAAAACCAACGACCGCAAGAGCTGAGATGAGCGCCAGACTGCACCGGGTTTCCGCCGGTGATTACTGGACCGACGGCGGCGCCATGCTCGGCGTGCTGCCCCGCGTTATCTGGGGTAAAACGGTCACGACCGATGAACGCCACCGCAAAAACCTCGCCCTCAATCTGCTGCTGATCTTTTGCGAAGGCCGCGTGATCCTGGTCGATACCGGCCTCGGCAACCGACTCACGGACAAACAGCGCGACATCTATAAACCATCATCCTTCCTGCTTCCCGCCTCGCTCACCGAATTGGGGGTCCGCGATTCCGACGTCACCGACGTCGTGCTCACGCATCTGCATTTTGACCACGCGGGCGGCATTGTGACGGGATTTGGTGATTTCGACCGCCTCACCTTTCCCAAAGCCAGGCACTGGATCCAGCAAGTGGAATGGGACACCGCCCAAAACCCCGACGGCCTGAACCGCGCGGCCTACGCTTTCGAGCAGCAACTGGCGCTGTTGGCAGACTCCGGGAAATACGAACTCATCGACGGCGAGAGAGAGATCGCGCCGGGCGTGAAACTGGTCCGCACCGGCGGCCACACCAATGGCAGCCAGATCGTGGAGATCGAGGCGGAATCAGGCTTTTACATCTACCCCGCGGATATCGTCCCCACCATGTTCCACACCGCTTTGGCCGTCACCTCCGCCTATGACGTTTGCCGCAAAGACACGGTCAAGGCCAAGCAGTATATCTACTCGAAGTTGAAGGAGAGGAAAGGGATCTTGCTCCTGAACCACGATTTGCAGCGTTGGGAGATCCCAGCCGCAGATCTGAAGATCTAGTGGAAAGGTGGAAAGGTGGAACAGTGGAAAGGTGCTGCGCTCCATTCTGGCAGTGGGTTCTGATGATTCCAACCAAGTTGCTTTTGTGAGGAAGTGTTATGAATTCGTATAGGGAACTTAAGGTTTACAGCGTTAGCATTGATTTCACAGTAGAAATCTATCGAACAACGGCAGGCTACCCCAAAGAAGAACTATATGGTCTGGTCTCACAAATGCGGAGATGCGCCGTTTCCATTCCTTCCAACATCGCTGAAGGCTCAAGCAGAAGGAACACCAAAGAATTCATCCATTACCTCTATATCGCCAATGGCTCGCTTTCCGAATTGGAAACTCAGATCGAACTATCCAAGCGGCTCAACTACATAAATGACGAAACCATTCTGATTGAACAGATTAAGTACATTAGAGGCATGCTAATTGCATTGATCCGGAAGTTAGAAGAAAAGTCGAATAGTAAGTAACCAGTCTATCTTGTGATCAGGATTCAGACGTTGCGCAGCGCCTTTCCACCTTTCCACTTTTCCACCTTTCCACTTTACTCGTAACGGCACAGATACGCCGTCTGCTCAAGCACCTTCAGTTTGAACTTTTCGTTCGCGGGAACGATAAAAGTCTCGCTGGCCTTGAAGACTCTCCATTCATTCGATCCGGGCAGCAGCACCGTCAGCATTCCCGAAACCACGGTCATGTATTCCACCGTGGAGGTTCCGAACTCGTATTCGCCGGGTTCCATCACACCCACAGTTGATCTGCCCTGAGCGTTGTCCAATCCGATCGATTTGACCTTGCCCTCGAAATATTCGTTTACTTTCAGCATCTTGCTTCTCCTTGTTGGCGTGTTTTTCTGATGAATCCACTCTTACTGCGCCACTTTTCCTGTCCAGCAGATTTATCCTCCGGTTTGAACACAAGGCTTAACTGCCATCAGTTCAATAAACGCGAAACTTCAGCCAGGCCTTGTTGAAGTAGAATCTCGCAGGTCCGCTCATTCCAGCATAACAGATAGCCGGGCCAGCAGTCATATCTGCGTCATAATCCTATATGTATCAATCTATTGAATGCTTTGTTACCAGTGCGTTCTGGCGGGTAAGCGTCAATCAAGCCTTAATCAAGCCTCAATCAAGCCTTAATAATTAACGCTTGATTGAGGCTTGATTAAGAAGTGATTGACGCCCTGACGCCAGGAAGCAGGGAAAGACGGAAAAGAGCCGGATTAACTATTATCAGGTCTATATTTTGTGTTATTCATTATCTTATGCACCCATAGTGAATACTTATGCAAATATAACTTGACACATACAGGGCACGTCCGTAATTTTGCATCAGAGGAAAGAAGAATTCAGTATCTGGATGCCGATAAAGGACTTCAAAACTGAGCGCTGAATCTGGCCAGGCTGACAAACACAGCGGCGGCCATAACGGAACCGCCGTGAATATGTCGATACGGACAGCCCCAAACAAGCGGCTGACTGGAGTATGGGGAGCCCCGCCACCACCGGCAGGTTCCCGCACGGCCTGAACAAAGGAGCAAGTGATGAAGACCGCATTAATAAGCTTGATGCTTGCAGCGTTTTTCCTCGGCGGACTCGGCGCCGCCAGCGTTTCCAGCCAAAGCGCCGCCGAAGTTGGGGAAAGCTGGCTGCGGCATGTTTTTCCCGGCAGAGCCATCCAGATCGAGCGGCAGCAGCCTGTGATCCGGGATGGCCAGACCCTCTTTTACATCTTCGAACTAAGCGGCGGCGGCTGGGTTCTGGTGTCCGCCAACGATGCCAGCGAGCCGATCCTGGGTTATGGCGACCACGGGCGGTTTCGAGTATCCGGTCACCTCACCGGAAGCGCGCTATTGGTTGGAGACCTACGAGGAACAACTTCTGGAAGCGGCGCGGCGAAGTGCCGCCAATTCCGCCAAACTGCCTCTCTGGAACGAGATCCGCAGTGGGAACTTTACGCGTTGGGAGGGCACCCGCGACGTTTCGCCGCTCTGCAGCACCACCTGGAATCAGGACACTTTTTACAACCAGCTTTGCCCCACCGATGCCTCCGGACCAGGTGGACACGCTTATGCCGGCTGCGTGGCGACCGCGATGGGACAGGTGATGAAGAAATGGAACCATCCCGTCCAAGGCACCATTTCCCACAGTTATCTGGAAAACAACTACGGGACACTCTCCGCCAACTTCGGCGCCACCACTTACAACTGGGCTTCCATGCCCAACAGCATCAGTTCCAGCAACACCGCCATCGCCACCCTGCTCTATCATTGCGGCGTAGGTGTGGACATGGATTACGGCCCCACCGCTTCCTCCGCCAACGTGTTCACCAACGACGCCATGGAAGTGTTTTTTGGCTACGATCCCGCCGCCCAATGGCAATGGCGGAGCGGATACACGGACACGAATTGGATGAACCTGATGAAAGCAGATCTGAATGCCGGCCGGCCCATTGTGTATGTTGGTTACAACGCTTCTTACACCACCGGGCATACCTTTGTGATGGACGGCTTCAGTTCCGGCAACTACTTCCATTTCAACTGGGGCTGGGGCGGCCTTTACAACGGCAACTTCCTTTTGAACAGCCTGATTCCCCTGACCGGCTACGATTTCTCTTATTTCCAATGGGCTTACTACAATCTGTATCCCGGCTTGACAATCTCCGGAACGGTTTTGGATTCATCCTCACAACCACTGGCCGGGGTGACGATCGGCTTGACCAATCCGCTCGCAAGCGTGGTCACGGATGCCAACGGAGTTTACAGCATCGCCGTTCCCAACGGCTATACCGGCATGGCGGCGCCTTCGCTGTATGGATACGCCTTCACCCCGCCCCTGCGCAACTACTCCAACATCACCACAAACCAGACGGCGCAAAACTACTCCGGCACCTCTTCTTCGCCGCCCCCGATCAACCTCACCACGACCGGGATCACGCAGGTGAGCGCCACAATTTCCTGGACGGAAATAGGAGGTGCGTCGGCCTGGGATTTTGAGATCGGACCGGCCGGCTTCACTCCAGGGATGGGAATGGGCTATCTGCAAACGATGGTCGGACAACCCTATCTGGTTTGGGGGCTGCTGCCCGGCACTCCCTACGATTGGTATGTCCGTTCCAATTACTTTACTTATACCAGCGCCTGGTCTCTGCCGGCATCCTTCACCACTCTCGGCACGCCTCCGTTTCCGCCAACCAACCTGAGCACGACCGGGGTCACCAACACCTCCGCCACCTTTTCCTGGACGGAGTCGGGCAGCGCGACGATGTGGGATATCGAATACGGGCCTCCCGGCTTCACTCCTGGCATCGGGGCTGGAATCGTGTTAGGTTCCGTGACAAACCCTTATACCCGTATAGGATTATTCCCCGGCACCCCTTACGACTGGTACGTCCGCTCCCAATACGGGATTTTCGCCACCGGCTGGTCCCTGCCCGCCTCGTTTACAACGCTGAACACGCCGGTGACGCCGCCCATCAACCTGACCACCACAGGCATCACCAACACCGGCGCCACCCTCAACTGGACTGAGACCGGCAACGCGTTCATGTGGGATGTGGAATACGGACCCCCTGGCCTGGTTCCAGGTATCGGGATGGGAATCCTGCTGGTGGGAGTCGGCATGCCAGTGCCACCGAACGGAGGCCAGTTCCCAATCGGGGGACTGATACCCGGTACTCCTTACAGGTGGTTTGTCCGCGCGAATTACGGTGCTTTCACGAGCGCCTGGGCTGGCCCGGCTTCGTTCACGACCTTGCTCACGCCGCCAGTTCCCCCCGCAAACCTGGTCACGCAGGCGATCACGACCACCAGCGCCTTACTCACCTGGACAGAGATGGGCACAGCGACGATGTGGGATTATGAGTTCGGTCCTCCCGGCTTCCTGCCCGGAGCCGGCATGGCGCTTGGTGGAGGGACGGTCGGAGGCCCTTTGAGTCAATGTCAGTTAAACGCTTTGTGGCCTGGCACACCCTA
Source organism: Candidatus Cloacimonadota bacterium (assembly GCA_027318475.1). Taxonomy (GTDB): domain Bacteria; phylum Cloacimonadota; class Cloacimonadia; order Cloacimonadales; family Cloacimonadaceae; genus Syntrophosphaera. The sequence continues at coordinate 27,940 of DAHVPC010000018.1, forward strand.
TCAGTGGTATGTCCGCTCAAATTATGGAAGCAGCACCAGCCTCTGGTCCGGCCCTGCCTCGTTCACGACCCTGACCGGCCTGCCGTATCCCTGGTTCGAGAATTTCGAGGGCGGCTTCGTCAACTTGGTCAACAATCCGGCCAACAATACGCCCTGGACGCTGAACACCACACTGGCCTCACAGGGTTTGCAGTCTGCCCACAACGCCTATCAGATCAACAATAGCAATATCCTGGCCACATCCAATAACTTCAGCCTGTTCGGCTGCACCTGGCCCATCCTGCGTTTCGACCAGATCGCCAAGACCGAGAACAACTACGACCACGCCTATGTGGAACTTTCCACGGATGGCGGCTCCACCTGGTTCCGGCTGAGCCAGGCCGAATACATGGGCTCCGGCAACTACACCGTACCGACCCAGAACAATCCGGAAGGGCCCTGCTTCATGAGTTCTTCCTACACGCAATGGAGCGGAACCACGCCGGACAACAGCTGGTGGAAGACGGAAACCTTCGACCTCCTGAACTACCAGAGTTCTATGAGCGTGATGGTCCGCTTCCGCCTGAAATCCGATAATTCCGTCAATCAGTACGGCTGGCTGCTGGACAACGTGCAGGTGAAAGAATTCCCGCCCTACGAACTGGGGGTCAGCGTGCCTTCCAACGCCTATGTCGGCAGTGGCGCCTCCTATGATTACCGAGTACGCATAAACAACCTGGGCTACCAGGCGGATACTTATACGGCCTCGATAACCGGCGGAACGGGAGCCTGGGTTTACACGCTGTTCGAGGCTAACGGCGTTACGCCGCTGCAGCCGTTGATTCCCATCGCTTCGCTGGCTTCCTACGACTTCATTGTCCGCGTAACCGCGCCAAGCACTGGGGTTCCCCATCTGACCGTGGATACCGAGGGCTTCACCGTCACATCCGTCGGCAGCGGCCAGGCCAGTTCCTTCCTGCTTTCAACCACCTACCTGCAGGGAGACAACATCACCGACCCCTTCGTGATCAATTCCCTGCCCTTCAGCCATTCCTTATCCACGGTCAATTACAAGGACGATTATGGTTCCTACGGCAACGCATCAGGCCTGGTCAATTTGCTGGACCCGATTACCGGATACTACTCCGGGACCGGAACGCTGGGCCCCTCGCCTGATGTGGTCTACCGGCTCAACCTCAGCGTGCCCACCATGCTCAGCATCGACCTGCTGGGTTCGACCTACGACACTGCCGTGGCCTTGGTTACGGCGCCCGGAACAGCGCCAGCGGACGTGCTGCTGATCAACGACGATTTCTACACCGCTCCCAATGCCTTCGTTTCCTATGTGGACACAGGCTGCAACGCGGTGCCCGCGGGCATCACCTACATCATCATCGGCGGCTACGGGACCAATAAAGGCAACTACACCCTCAACGTGGTCGCAGCGCCAATTCCGACGCCGCCGACCGTCACGGTCCAGATCAATTCCTCCGCCAATACGCTGACCCTGTCCTGGACCCAGAATACCGTCATGCGCTACAATATCTACAGCGACACCAACCCCTTCGGAAGTTTCTCCACGGTCGTGGCCACCGGGCTGAACGCCTCCACCTA
>DAHVPC010000190.1 GCA_027318475.1 Candidatus Cloacimonadota bacterium
CAGGTGAAAAGCGCGCAAAAAGCCTTATTGGGGATTCGTACCCAATATCGCATTGGGTTGGCGAATATTTTGGAACTCACCATTGCTGAGGAAAATCTCATCAGCGCTCGCATTACCCGCGCCCACGTACTTGCTCAATATTACCAAGATCGTGCGGCCCTGTTCAGCTATGCGGGAATGGCCCCGCAAAAAAAGCTATAGGGGGACTAACTATCCATCCCCACCTGCGACAGGCGCGATTCATGGCATCAGAGTTCCGTTCATCATCAGACCTTAGGGATATGTCTTGTTGGCTACAGGCAGGCCGGGGCGGATGGCCTGATTTTGCTGGGTTCTGTCCATGCGTATTCCGGCGGCATCCGGCCACTGATTCCACGGCCATGCGGCCACCCCTGGGGGCAGGGGCGACGTTGGGTAGTTTTGTTCATCATGACCTCTTTTGCGGAGCAAGGAGGTTTTTGTGGAGCGACTATCTGTAGCGGCGAGCTGGTCTATATGCGCCTCATCGCCAGACTCGGTGGCCCTGATCCTGTCGTGTCCCAAACTTCCTCGTAGTCGAGCAGAGCACGTTACGGCACGCTGCAACCGGCTTAGCGTGCTTTATTTTCCGTTTTCTGAGACGCCCCCTGTTAGAGATGAAAATATAGACATTTATCTTCAGTTAAAAACACTACAATTTACAAAATAAATAAACGGAAGTCAACCGCGAAATTTATTTTTTTCTTCTTTATATTTACGGTAAAGTAATAATGAAGCCAAAAAAATAATGATTGGCGCAATAATTATTTTGATTATTCCTTCAGCCTCAAATGACGAAATAAAAGCAATTGTATTAGCTAAAAATCCATCAAATATTAGATAATCTTTAAGATTTTTTGCTAAAATGACTGACAAAAAAAATAATAAAAATAATAAAATATGTAACGAAAAAAAGAATGTGTAATCATTTATAGTTAGCAACTTTATTGCTGATGCTAATTCAAAAAACATATAAATATAGTAAATTTTTGTGATATTATTTAATACAAAAGTTCTCACCAAACCCTCCTTTTGTGGCAATCAATACCGCTCAGCACTTTA
>DAHVPC010000191.1 GCA_027318475.1 Candidatus Cloacimonadota bacterium
TACATTCGCAGCAATCAATATTAACGCAATAAAATCCGGATCAAATGAAATCAGACTTGTTCTAAATGAAACAACAGGCTATAGAATGTTCTTAACTACAAATTTTGGGACTACCTGGACAGAAGAAACTTTGCCAATCGAAGTTTCTGTAAGCGGTGTTCAACATATGAGATTCTTGAATCAGAATCTTGGATTTGCCGGCTGTGGAACTGGTTATATTATTAAATATACTGGAATTGTCCCTGTCGAGCTGACTTCATTTGTCGCTGCTGCAAATAGTGACGGTGATGTGTTGCTTAATTGGTCAACTGCTTCTGAAACAAATAATCATATGTTTGAGATTGAAAGAAAAAGTGAAGATGGAGAATATTTTACTATCGGATTTGTCAATGGTGCTGGAACAACTACTGAACCACAGAACTACTCTTACACTGATAAGTCTGTCGGTATAGGAGATTATTCATATCGACTAAAACAAATTGATTTTGGTGGTAGTTATCAGTATTCTGAAGAAGTTGAAATTGTTGTCAATGGTTTGTTAACTTTTAAGTTGGAACAAAATTATCCGAATCCTTTTAATCCATCAACAAAAATAAAATTCAGTGTACCTGAAGCCGGAAATATTCGACTCTCAGTTTATAATACTATTGGTGAAGAAGTTGCCGTTCTGGTTGATGGTTCGTATGATTCTGGTTTTTATGAAGTAACTTTTTCAGCACAAAATCTCCCGAGTGGAATTTATCTATATAAATTACAATCGGCAAATTCAGTTCTCGTAAATAAAATGATGCTGCTCAAATAATATTATTTCTTCTGAAAGTTATAAAGTCCGGCATAAGCCGGACTTTATTATACCAAACTGATTTGATTAGAAAGGATACTGATATTATATTTGTGCCCCGAAATCGTTCAATTAATTGTTCTTTTTATTATGAAATTATGCGGGAATAGCTCAGTTGGTAGAGCGCAACCTTGCCAAGGTTGATGTCGCGGGTTCGAGTCCCGTTTCCCGCTCTATTCAAATCGAAACCCAATTTCTTTATGAAGTTGGGTTTCCGAATTTTTGAAGGCGGCGTT
>DAHVPC010000192.1 GCA_027318475.1 Candidatus Cloacimonadota bacterium
CGTCTTTGTCGTACTCGTACTTGATGCCGTCGAACATCGACGCCTTCAATTTGCCGGGGTCCAGCGGGTCGCCCTCGATGCCGTTTTCTTTGGCGACGTTTTCGCCATGGGCTTTGCGGGCGTCCAGTTCGGCCAGCAGCTCATCTGCCAATGCTGCCTCCTGGGCCTCGCCCGCCTTGGATTTTTCGGTGAGGAATCCGTCCCAGGTGGGTACACCCTCGACGGACAGGGACGCATTCTGTTCCTGCACCTGCCGCGCCACCACCGGCTCCATGTGTTTGGCTTGTTCGATGGCGAGGATGGACGGATACGCGGCTTCCGGGATGCCGGTTTCTTTGAAGCCGGAGATCAGCCCGTCGCGCTTTTCCGCGAAGGCTTTCAGGGCATCGGCACGCTCGGCGCGGTGGCGCTCGGCAATCTGTCCAACATCAACCTGGGACTTGGCAATGGCGGACTCGCGGGCAGCCTTGAATTCGGCCAGCAGGGATTCGCGGGTGGTTTTGGATTCGCTCATGGTGGTGCTCCTTTTCAATCAATCGGTACGGTGAAGGTTCTGCTCATGGTCTGTACGGCAGGCCGGAACCTGATCGCGATGGGTTGCACCCTGCAGGGGCCTGATGCGTGTGGTAAAGCTGCAAGGGGCTGCACCCTGCAAGGGCGGTGGCGTATTCATTTTCCCGCCACCCCATCACCACTTGATTCAGGACCTTGTCCGGGTACGATGGAACGCTGTTCGCGCTCCGTCTGCGCCTGGGCCAGCGCCCGCAACCGCTTCCAGCGGCGCTTTCGTTGAGGGGTGATACTGGTCCCCATGACGCGCATCACCTCCCGCTGCGCCCGGATCACCGCGTAAGGCGAACCCATGACATCGGCGGCGGTGGCGTCCGCATGAAACTCGGCACGGTCGCCCAGGCCGTAGGGCACCAGGACGGCAAAAATGTAAGTCCAGCCAATCAACCCGCAGAGCGCCGGATTTACGGCGTATAGCAGTACCAGCGCGGCAAAAGCCAGAAAGGCCGCCTTGCCATGCCAGCGCGTGACATGCCCGATCTCATGGGCCATCACATAA
>DAHVPC010000193.1 GCA_027318475.1 Candidatus Cloacimonadota bacterium
TGGAGTGAAAAATCGTATGATTAAATTCCAGGGCAATCAATAAACTCATTATGGATCCAAAGACGGCTGGGAAACTACGTTCTTGCATTGCATTATTTGGTGTGTTTATTAGATGTGCAATGCCGGATACCAGATCCCAGAGAGCAACCAAGATAAGAATTGTAAGCAATAACGAAATCACTAATGAAACGATCTGCTCAAAACGCTCATAAAGCGTAAGAACGGTCCAGTCCGTGCGGAGTCTTTCAAGAAACCATCTGTGTCTCATCGCGTGATCTCCAATATTTGTTTCGCATTATATGTTATTATTTTTTTATGTAAGGCGTAAACATTAATCACCTGAAATGCTATTAATAACAGAAGGACAGTGGATGTTGTCGAGTGACACATCGGCCATGAAATGCCAGAAATGATGAAACCAATACCTATACCTCTGCCTGTGGAACCTTCTCTGTTAAGCAGCAGGAAGTGCGCATCATAGAGACACAAACAAATGGATAATCATATTTAAGTTATAAAATTTCAAAAATGTTATCATCTGTTTCAGGTGATGCCGTGGGAGGAGTGAGGCTTCATGAAAATACACGAAGCCTCATCCTATCGCTCAGGAAATCGCAATCTTCTTGCGTTTGGCAGCTTCTGTTTTGGGCAGAGTCAACTCTAAAACGCCATCTTTGTATGTCGCCTTAGTTTGATCGCCATTCACATCTGCAGGGAGTTGCACGGTACGAGAAAACTCTCCACATCGACGCTCCCGGTAGATATAGTTCCCTTCTTCCCGAGCGCTATCTTCTTCCTTGATGCCGCTGATGTAGACTTGATTCCCATGTACCTGGACATCCAGCCTGTTCTTGTCTACTCCGGCAATTTCTGCCTTCAATACAAAAGCGTCATCGTGATCAAGGACATCGATATGCGCGATATGGGGCTGCGTGGCCTGTCGAGTAATGAAAGGAGAAAACACCCCTGGCCATACTGTCTCCATAAGGCTTTCCAAAGGTTCTACCTGGCGAACATTCCTGACCGCAGAACGTGAGACTTCATTT
>DAHVPC010000194.1 GCA_027318475.1 Candidatus Cloacimonadota bacterium
TCCTTATGCGGGACGGTCAATATCCCGCCTTGAGTTCATACCCACCTACGGTGGCTGCACCTACACGCTTAAGGTTTGGACGGGCGGTTCGGCAACCGATGCGGGAACCCTGGTCCATTCGCAAGTGGCCACAAATCTTGTAATGAATGAATGGAACACCGTGCTGCTCAATGCCTACATCCCCATTCCCGCAACAGGCGACCTGTATTATGGCTACGAATGCAACACTACAGGCGGTTCGCCCGCTGGCTGTGACGCTGGTCCCCAGATCGAGGGCAAGGGCAATATGCTCTACTTCAATGGAGCGTGGACTACTTTGGCTGTTCTGGCTCCCACGCTGACATATAACTACGCGATACGGGCTTTTGCCCAGATCACAGCGCCGGCCGCTGAATCAGCCCTTATGACGCTTGCCTCCGATGTCCGCGATCGGACCGACCGCGTAATCACAGGCTACAAAGTATATCGCGATGGCGTCCTTCTGGCCACTCTGCCAGACGAAGAAATCTTCACCTACACCGACGCTGGCCTGCCCAATGCCACTTATACCTATGGAGTCACCTCTGTCACTTCGGCAGGCGAATCTATTCCTGCTACAATCATAGTGGAACTAAACTTCCAATTGGCTGAGCTGGTCATGAGCGATGATTTCGAGGCATATCCCGACTTCACGACGATCATTCCACCCTGGACGCTCCGAGACCAAGACAACCAACCAACCTACGGAATCACCGATGTGACCTTCCCCGGATCGGGAAATCCGATGGCCTACATTGTCTTCAATCCCTCGGCCACGACTCCTCCGATAACTTCGGTGACGCCACATGGCGGAGCGAAAATGATGGCGTCATTTGCTGCAACCACTCCTCCCAACAACGACTGGATCATCTCCCCGAGGATCCAATTGGGCACCGACAGCTCGATCAAATTCTTCGCCAGATCCCACACCAGCCAATATGGCCTGGAACGCTTCCGGGTAGGAGTTTGCCCGCTTCCGTCCATCATCATTCAGGGATTCCAGTATGTAACCGGACC
>DAHVPC010000195.1 GCA_027318475.1 Candidatus Cloacimonadota bacterium
GGATCGGGCACAGAGGCGTCGGGATCGACCAGGATGCCCATGTAGGAAAAGAACGTGATGCCCGAACTGACGGGGAACGACGTCCCGTTGGTGTGGATCGTGTAGTAGAGTTTGGTGTCGCTGAAGGCGATCCGGGTTTCCAGGATGTCCAGGTAGCTTTCACCAATGGCGTGGTCGCCCAGTGGATCGGTCTCCAGCGGGCAAAAACGGCTGTGGACTATATTGCCGCCGGATTCGGGGAAGTAGATGGGGTTGACCAAAGGATCGTTCCCGCCGCGCCGAAACCCCAGCCAGGGATGGACCGGCGCCGCCAGGGTGCCGAATTGCCAGCCCGCCGCGTCCCAATACCCCATCGCGAAGCTGGTCTGCACAGCGTTCGCGCCATCCAGCCAGACGAATTGTCCGGACGCGGAGCTGTTGATCAGCACGTCCACCGATTGGTTGGGATTGAGGCCGGAGCAGTAGATTTGGGTGAGGTCCAGGGCGTGGATAGCCATTGCCTGATATGCCAGCAGCATGAATATGGCCATGGTTTTCGCATAGGTTATGTTATGCTTTCTCATTATATACCTCAAAATTGGACGCCGAAGATCAGCGCGTAACTTTGGTTGCGGAGTTCCGCCGGTTCCGCCAAACTATATGTGGGCAGGCTCAGATAGTCCCAACCCAGTGTAAACCTGAGTTCCGTGCTGAGCTCGAGCTTGCCGTGATATTGCGCGGCCAGGCCGTAAATAAAACTGTAGTCGAACATGTTGACGCTGGCCAGATCCGATGCTTCGGATACGGGAATGACGTCGAATTCGTCGCCATTGGGAATGTAAAATGTCCCATCCAGTTCGTGCCGGCCATGGATCTTGAGGCTGAAAGCCGTGCCCGTGACCGCGTCCAGGGAAAACTTCGGCGTGTCCAGCGTCCGCACTCGCAGGGCGATGGGCATCTCCAGATAATCCAGGTCGTAGCGGAGGTTCATCACGGCAGGCTGGTCCAGCGGTTCGCCTTCCACGCTCAGGATCGTGACCCGCTCCCTTAGATCG
>DAHVPC010000196.1 GCA_027318475.1 Candidatus Cloacimonadota bacterium
TTAAGAACCGACATCGCCGCTGGTGTGGAGCACGGCGAATTTCTCTTCATCGAGGTGGGCACCCCACCCGATGAAGACGGCTCCGCCGATCTGCGCCACGTCCTGGCAGCGGCCGACGCCGTGGGCCGGCATCTCCGCCGCCCAGCCATCGTCATCAATAAATCCACCGTCCCGGTGGGCACAGCGCAGCAGGTGCGGGAGCGCATTGCCGCCACCCTCCGGGAGCGCGGGGAGGACGTCCCCTTCCATGTGGTTTCTAACCCCGAATTCCTCAAAGAAGGTGCGGCGGTGGTCGACTTTATGAAACCCGACCGGATCATCGTTGGCACCGACAGCGAGGCGGTGCGGGAGCGGATGCGTGCCCTCTACGCCCCCTTCAACCGCAACCACGACCGTCTGATCTACATGGACCCAGCCTCGGCCGAACTCACCAAATACGCCGCCAACGTCATGCTGGCTACCAAGATCTCTCTCATGAACGAGTTGGCCGGGTTGGCGGAGTGTCTGGGCGCCGACATTGAACAGGTCCGTTGTGGCATAGGGGCCGATCCGCGTATCGGCTACGCTTTCATCTACCCCGGTTGCGGCTACGGTGGCTCCTGCTTTCCCAAAGACGTCCGCGCCCTGGAATACAGCGCCTGTCAGCACCACTATGAAGCCCCCCTGCTCGCCGCCGTGGAACGTGTGAACAACCGCCAGAAGCAAGTGCTGGAGCGCAAAGTCGTTGCTGAACTCGGCGAAAACTTGAAAGGTCTACGCATTGCCCTTTGGGGGCTCGCCTTCAAGCCCGGCACGGATGACATGCGCGAGGCCTCGTCGATCGTGCTCCTAAACGCCTTGATCACGGCGGGCGCGCGGGTCACGGCCTACGATCCGGTGGCGATGACGGCGGCGCGCCACGAGCTTCCGGAGTCCTGGTTCAAGAGCGGCTCGCTGGTACTTGCGGATGATCAATACCGGGCCTTGGAGGGGGCCGATGCCCTGATCCTGGTGACGGAATGGAAGCCTTTCCGG
>DAHVPC010000197.1 GCA_027318475.1 Candidatus Cloacimonadota bacterium
CTTGATACAGAGAAAGTCGATGCATATGGGAGAGAATTCTAAACTACAGGGGGAATTGGAAAAAAAGAACCCGGGACAAACCATCCCGGGTTCCATTATGTTCTTGGTCTGTGTTTACTTCATCAGGATCATCTTCCTGGTGCTGGAGTATTTGCCCGCCTGCATTTTGTAGAAATAGACTCCGCTGGCCAGAGGCTGGCGGTTGTGGTCCAAACCATCGAAGGTGACGCTGTGGTTTCCGGCGGCCTTGTTTTCCTGCACCAATTCACGCACGCACTGGCCTTTGAGGTTATAGACGCCGATCCAGACCGGAGTGGCTTCCTTCACGCTGTAGGCGATGGTGGTGCTGGGGTTGAAGGGATTGGGATAGTTGCCCTTCAGTTCCGTGACCGCGGGAATGACGGGATCGTCGTTGGACACGGGCATTCCGGTTCCGGAGAGGGCAACCGTCAGCACAGGGTTGACCGGATCGTCGGTGTTGACGGTGAGGGAACCGGTGTAAGCGAGGATGTCCAGGGGATTGAAACAGACGTTCACAGTCAGGTAGGACTGCGCGGGCACCACGATGTAAGTGAGGTTATTGGGCGCGTTGTCGCCCTGATAGACGGCAAAGGGCGGATCGGCGGACACGCTGCCGATCAGGACCGCGTCGCCGGTGTTGTTGATGGTGAGGGGCAGGGTGCCGGTCTGGCCGATGAGGACGTTGCCGAAGCCCAGCTGGAGGTTATCCACAGAAGCCACGGGAGCGCCGGTCACGCCTCCAGTCGAAGGGAAGATGATGTCGTCGATCCAGGCGCAGTCGCTGCCCGAGGATACCATGCTGTCTTTGCTGTATTCCCAGGTGAAGACGTTGGCGCCGGGCTGGACGTCGTAGCTGGCCTGGCTCCAGACATCGGAGGTGCCGGACCACTGGTTCCGCACTGAGCCGTTGATGGAGAAGCGCAGGTAGTCGTAGTTCTGTTCGCTGGAGACCTTTTTCCAGAAGGAAATGGTGCCGG
>DAHVPC010000198.1 GCA_027318475.1 Candidatus Cloacimonadota bacterium
GAGTGGCTCGAAACCGCTCGGGATTTGGGGAGACATGTTCCATCGCCACGCGGCAGGTTATTGTACGCTTAATCTTTGTATTATTTTAGCAACGGTGACAATATATCGATTGTTGATTCATGGTCAATCCATTACCTGTCGTGCATCTCATCGCCTGGGCGCGGCGGCTCATTCCCGACCTTATCCAAAATTAGCAAGAGGTCGGCTGGCTTTGCTCCGCCTGCCCGCAACTTGAAAAAGTCAGCGGCTGTTTCTACGGCCCCAACCTTCTCGGCCAGAGCTACAGTAATCCATAGGTTGAGGGATACGCCATCCTCACGAGCAAGACGCTGGGCGGCTGTTTTAAGGGACTGTGGCAACTTGAGAGCATAGGCGGCTTTGTTCATTGGTAGACCTCCATCAATACTTGCTTAGGGAGCCATAGCGGCAGACTAAAGCGTTTTGCAGCCGTAGCGAAGTGCGCTATGTTGGGGGCGTTTCAGAAAACGGAAAATAAAGCACGCTAAGGATCAGCTAATAAGCAAAAAGGAGTCTCAGTCCTCTTGCTCCGTGCTACAGATGCAATTTGCTGAGTCTATGGCAAGGATGGATCAATTCTGTATGTCTTCGAGCAGAGCACCGCCCGCATCAGGCGAGACTCAGGCGCAGTGCCAGTGCAGCCAGGGTCGCCGCGAGTACGGGGACGGTTAGCACAATGCCCACCTTGAAGTAATACCCCCAAGTGATCGTCATTCCCTTGCGCGCCAGTACATGCAGCCAGAGCAGCGTCGCTAGCGAGCCAATAGGGGTGATCTTCGGCCCTAAGTCACTGCCGATCACGTTGGCATAGATCATTGCCTCTTTCACCACGCCGGTTGCACTTGTGGCATCAATGGAAAGTGCGCCCACCAGTACCGTAGGCATGTTGTTCATGGCCGAAGACAGCAGCGCAGTGAGGAAGCCTGTTCCAAACGTGGCTCCCCATACGCCGCCTTGTGCGAAGTAATCCAGCAGCCT
>DAHVPC010000199.1 GCA_027318475.1 Candidatus Cloacimonadota bacterium
CATCCCTGTCAACACCGTGCGGATGAAACTCTGGGTGAAAGCCGGCGGAACGGGCTATACGATGAACTTCGGCGTTATGTCCGATCCCCTGAATCCCGCCACTTATACTCAGGTCTCCACTATCGCGCCAACCAACGTCTGGGTGGAATACGTGGTGCCTTTCAACGCTTACACCGGCACCGGCACCTATCTGGCCATCAAGCACGACACCGCGGGAACAGGCCGCACCTTCTACATCGACGACGTGATCATCGAGCTAATCGCCGCGGATGACCTTGCCTGCACCGGATTGACCGGCAACGTAACCCCCTCCGTGGGCAACGCCTCCACCTATACGGCCTCCATTTTCAACTGGGGCACGAACACACAAAACACCTACACGGTGAAACTCTTCAATTCCGCCAACGTCGAACTGGCCACAGCGCCAGGAGTTGCCTCCGCGCCGGGATCGACCGTACAGGTCCCCCTGGTCTGGACTCCCACCGTGGAAGGCCCCGCCACAATCTATGCCAAGGTCTTCCTCACCGGCGACCAAAACGCCCCCAACGACCAAAGCCCCAATCTGAACATCACGGTGATGCCGGCCGGAATGGTCGTTGTGACGGTGGGCGACGGCTCACAAACCATGCGCATGCCCCTGGATTTCTTCTACCGCAACAGCCTCTACGAGACGCTGTATTTCCCCACTGAACTCGGCATGCTGGGCAATATCACCGCGATCACCCTCTACAACCAGTTTGTGACCACCACGCTGACCAACATGCCCACCAAGATCTGGATGGGCACCACGCAATTGGAAGACCTGTCCGCGGGCTGGATACCCTCTTCGCAACTGAACCTGGTCTACGACGGCACGGTGAACTATCCCGCCGGAGAAAACTCCATCATCATCCCGCTGCAAAACCTCTTCAACTACAGCGGAGGCAACCTCGTCG
>DAHVPC010000019.1 GCA_027318475.1 Candidatus Cloacimonadota bacterium
CCGCGCCGGAAGCGCTTTCCGCCTTGTTGGCGGCTTGGGAAGCGGTGTCGGCTGTGGCAACCTCGGTTTTAGCCAGGGTTTCCGAACTGACGGGCGTGTCCGGAGGCAGGGTTCCGGCCAGAATGGTCAGCGCCGCGCTGCCCGTATCCTCGGAGGGCGGATCGCAGAAGCCGTTGGTCTTGTGGCACAGGCCATAGCTCATGGAGGCGGCGATGTTCACCGTTCCGGGCTTGGCGTCCCGGCTCACAGTGAAAGGCAGGCGCAGCGTCAAGGGGCCATAGTATTCCCAGATGCCGTCTTCGGTCACTTGGTCGGCAGGCGGATATTGCGTGGTGCCAAAACTCAGGCCGGGTGCCTCACCGTTCAGGTAGAGATAACTGCCTTCGCCTTCAGATGGATCATAGGACTGCTTTTTGTTCAGTTCTTTGGGGATGCTCAGGGTGGCCGTGAGGATGCCTTTTCCGCCAGGTTGCAACTGGGCGGGGCTCACGCTGAAGCTCACGCTCTGGCCAGCCAGTACTGTGGCCGCCAGCACCATGATCAAGGTCAAAATGGATAGTTTGCCGGATGCTCGCATTCCGGACCTCCACTGTAAGTATATTTCACTGTTATAAATAGCATGCATGTTACATTCCATTTCCGGCCTGATTTTGGCTGGCAACCCTGCGGCGCAGTTTGCGCAGGTCCGGATACTGCGAAATCAGCAGGCCCAACACGGTGAGCGCCACGCCGCCCAAGGCGTACAGCGTCAGCGCGTCGCCCAGCATCAGAAAGGCCAGGAAGATGGTGAACACCGGGATCAGGTTGGTGAACACGTTGGAGCGGATCACGCCCAGTTCCCTGATCACGCCCGTGTATAGCATGAACGCGCCCACCGAGGCAAAGAGCGACATCGCGGCGATGGTCAGCAAACCCTTGCCGGAATGCCGCATGGCGCTGAAGTGCCCCCAATCGTAGTACAAAAAGAGCGGCAGCAGGTAGAGCAGGCCCCACAAACTCTGCCAGGCCACGATGGTCAGCGAGCGGTACCTGCGTGTGATCGTGCGCACCGTGATGGCGTAGAACATCCCGGCGAACACCGCCACCAGCAAGAGCAGGATGCCTTTCAGGGTGCCGGAAATATCCGGCTCCACCAGGCTCAGCAGCGCCACTCCGGAAAAGGAAACCACCAGCCCGATCCATAGCAGCGGCGAAACCTTTTCCTTCAGGATCAGCCAGGCTCCCAGCGCTGTCACGATGGGAATGGTGGAGATGATCAGCGAACCCAGCGTGGAGGAAACGTATTGCATCCCGTTTGCTTCGCCCAGAAAATAGAGGAAGGGCTCAAAGAACGCCACCAGCATCAATTGGAGCATATCCCGGCGCGCCACCTTTTCCCCTTTGCGCCCAATGAAGATCACGCCAAAGAGCAGCGCGGAAGCCAGGAGCAGCCGCAGAAACACGATCTCGTAGGGGCGGTAGGCCACCAGCGCGTCTTTGATCCAGACGAAGGTGAGCGCCCAAAACAGCATGGCGGCCACTGCCTGGAGATAGATCCTCCATTTGCTCATCGATCCTGCCTGAAAGGCTATTTGGGGGCGATCGCCCTCACCGGGCAACCTTTGAATTTGCCATAACCCTCGATGCAGATGCCGCATTCAACGCATTTCTCGAGATCTATCACCGCCTTTCCCTTCACCATCGTGATGGCTCCCATGGGGCACGGAGCCACGCAGAGCCGGCATCCGATGCACTTGGAAGCATCCACGTTGTAGGAGGAAAGGCTGTTGGCCGAGAGGTTGCCATAATCCAGCCAGCGCAGCCAGAGCATCGAAGCTTCGCGGGAAAGGTTCCACATCTTGCCCACCAGAAAGAGTTCTTTCTCGCGGAAACCTTCCACGCTCACCGTATCGCCGGCCGCCATCACGTATTCCAGGCTGTCCAGCTTCGCTTGGGGGGCAAGCAGCAAACGCAGGCTGTCGCCGTAGCTTTCATGCAGCCACCAGTGTCCTCCGCGCTCTTTCAGAACGCCAGTGTAGCCCAGATACTCCATGTCTTCCGTGAACACGGCCAGAGCGGCCATGGCCAGGGAGGCCAGGACCAGGATCAGCAGCAGTTTTTTCATAGCAGTTTATCCTTCTTGTTGGCGATCAGGTGTTCCACCACCTTCTTCACCTCTTCGCTGCGTGATTTGGAACTCACCAGGATCGCGTCCGGGGTCTCCACCACGCAAAGGTCGTCCACTCCGATCAGAGCGACGAATTTATCGCTGTAAACATAGTTGGCGTGCGCTTCGATGGCCAGGCCAGGAGCGCGGAAACTGTTCAAATCTTTATCCGCGGGGGAAATGTCCGCCAGGGCTTTCCAGGAGCCGACGTCGCTCCAGCCGTAACTGACCGGGATCACGGCACGGTTGGCGCTGGGCTCCATGATGCCGATGTCCACGGGAGTTTTCGGCATGAGCATGTAAACTTCGGCCACGGCGGCTTCCGAAGCGTGCGCCAGCTGCAGGTCCACGACCTCTCCAGCCAGTTTGAGCGCGTCGGGCAGAAACACCTCAAACGCTGCTCTGATCGAAGCCAGAGTCCAGCAAAACATCCCGCTGTTCCAATAGAAGTTACCGCTGCGCAGGAATTCCGTGGCGGTGGCGGAATCCGGTTTTTCCTTGAACCGCAGCACCTGCCTCACTCCCGGCTCCGTTTCCGAGCCGGATTCGATGTAGCCATATCCTGTGGCGGGATATTCCGGCACGATGCCGAAAGTGACCAAGGCGCCGTTCCGGGCCACTTTTTCCGCCTGGCCAAGGCTCGCCAGAAACGCCTGAGTGTCCGCTATCACATGGTCCGCGGGCAGCACCACCATGGCACGATCTGCGGGATAGAGCCGCTCCAGATGAGCCACGCTGAGCGCGATGCAAGGCGCGGTGTTCATTCCAAAGGGCTCCACGAGCACGTTCCGGGCAGGCAGTTCGGGCAGGTGTTCGCGCACCAAAGCGGCCTGGCTGGCTGCTGTGACCACGTAGATCCGCTCGGCCGGAATGAGCGGTGTGAGCCGGTCGTAAGTGAGCTGCAGCATCGACTTCTGGTCGGTGACGCGCAGGAATTGCTTGGGGTTGGCGGAGCGGCTCGCCGGCCAAAACCGGGTTCCGGAGCCGCCTGCCATGATCAGTGCCAGCATAGTGTAATCTCTCCTATTGTTCGATGATCTGTACGCCCTTGGGATACGCCTGGTTCCATACGGAGGCGGCGATCCCGGCGCCCACTTTGATGCCGGAAAAGTTGTAGGTGACGCTGTTGCCGCTTTTATCGGTGTAACTGAGTTTGCCCACCAGCCCGGAATTCTTGTTCAGCGTGGCGGAAAGGCTCTTCACGAGGGCATCCTGGCGGGGCACCAGTTTCACGCTGGCACTGCTCTTATCCTCGGAAACCAAGCTCACTGTGGATTTGGACCAGTACAACTGCAATATCTCCACGGGGTTCATCTTGCCGAATTCCGGCGCCATTGCGCTGCGGAACAGCGTGTTCGACGAGGCGTCGTAGAGTTCCACGCGGCCGTTTTGGATGAGCAGGCGCTGCACGCTGGGCTGGGTGAAACTCAGCAGCATGCGCCCCGGAGTAAACCAGATCTTGCCGCGGTAGGAAATACTGCGCTTGAGAGCCGGATAGTAGTTGATCTGCTGCACGTCGGCCTGGAAACTGGAAAGGCCTTTGTAGGCGCTTTGCAGCTTGGCGTAGAGCGCGCCAGTGGTAGTCGCCGCGTCAAGCGTAGCCAGCACTTGCAGCAGCATCAGCAGGAGCAGCGTGCGTCTGAACTTCAGCATGGTTTATCCTTTGTCATATCTCACGAATCTCGCATGTCCGGAACACTGCGTTTCCGCGGTCGGTCCGGTGGCATAAACACTCTGGTTTTGTAAGTCCAGGGTAGCGTTCCGGTGTTTGGTTCCCGAGTTCCAAACGTCCCACCGCCGCGCCTCCCACGGTTTTCGGGGGAAGTCCGGCGGAGGATCGGCAGGGACTGGCTGGCCAGACTCCGAGACGCTTCCTGGACTGAAATACATACCCCCATCACAGCCTTTCCCTGCTGAAAATCAATCTTCGCGCACGATGCCGCGGTGCACCAATTCTTCCGTGGTAGCCAGTACGTCGCGGGATTTGGAACCCAGATGCGGTCCGATGATGCGAGCGCGCTCCAGCAGGTCTATGAGGCGTCCGGCCCTGGCGTAGCCGATGCGGAAGTGCCTTTGCAGCATGGAGACGGAGGCGGTGTTCGCGCTCACGACCACCCTTGCGGCTTCGGGGAAAAGTTCGTCGTCGTAATCGAAATTGCCCAGGTCCTCTCCGCTGTCCACCGCCACGGCGAAATCCTGCCGGGGCTTGGGCTGCATAGCCAGGAATTCGCAGACGCGGGCGATCTCGTGGTCGCTGACAAAGGCTCCGTGGATGCGCTCCGCGAGGGCCTTTCCGGGCGGGAGGAAGAGCATGTCGCCATTGCCCAGGAGGCGTTCGGCGCCGATCATGTCCAGGATAACGCGGGAATCCACTTTGGACGAGACCTGGAAGGCGATGCGGGCGGAGAAATTGGCCTTGATGATGCCGGTGATGACCTTGATCGAGGGGCGCTGCGTGGCGAGGATCAGGTGGATGCCCACGGCGCGGGCCATTTGGGCGAGGCGGGTGATCGGCAGTTCGATGTCTTTGCCGCTGGTGAGGATGAGGTCGGCGAACTCGTCCACGATGATCACGATGTAGGGCAGTTTTTCCAGATCGTTGTCTTTGCCGGCGCGCTCGTTGAAGGCGATGATGTCGCGCACTTTGGCTTCTTGTAAAAGTTCGTAGCGGTGCTCCATCTCTTTCACCGCCCAATACATATTTTCCAAGGCGGTGTCGGGCTCGGTGACCACGTTGCCGATGAGGTGGGGAAGTTCGTTGTAGCCGGCCAGTTCCACGCGTTTGGGATCGATCAGGATGAGGCGGAGGTCGTCTGGCGTGGTGCGCAAAATGAGGCTCATGATGATGGTGTTGATGCACACGCTTTTGCCGCTGCCCGTTGCTCCAGCGATGAGCAGGTGCGGCATCCTGGCCAGATCGGCGACCAATGGCCTGCCGGCAATGTCCTTGCCCAGGCCGAAAGCGAGTTTGGAAGGCGTGGCGCGCATGTCATCGGAGAGCAGGAGGTCGCGCAGATAGATCATGTCGCGGGTGAGATTGGGGATTTCGATGCCGATCAGCCCGCGGCCTGGAATCGGCGCCTGGACACGGATGGACTTGGCTTTGATGGCCAAAGCAAGGTCGTCGGCCAGCGAGGAAAAGCGGCTGACTTTCACACCCTTGGCGGGTTCCAGTTCGTATTGGGTGATGATGGGGCCGATGTTGACGTTGCGCACTTCGGCGTCGATGCCGAATTCCGCGAGCTTGCCCTTCAGGATCTGGCTCGTACCCAGGATCTGCGCCTCGATCTCTTTGCGGTCGCGGTCGGAGAGTTTCACCGGGCTTTCCAGGAAATCCGAGATGGAGGGGATCACGTATTCGCGCTCTTCTTCGTCGTCACCGGCGTTTTCCGGCTTGGGCTGCGGCGCTTTTTTGGCTTTGGCTGCGGGTTCTTTTTTGGAGGCGGCAGGCAGCAGTTCCGGATAGGCGAGTTCGGGGGTCTGGGAATGGTTCTGAATCACGGGAGGAGCGGCTGGCAAAGGCGTTCCGGCCTGGATGGTGGGCTTGCCTGATGCCAGCTCGGTTTTGCGGTTTTCGCGCCGCGCGGCAAAATCCGCCCACAAACGCGCCGACCACTCTTTCAGTCGCCGGTATTCCAAAATCAGGATCACGGTGAGGATCATGCCCAAGATCAGCAGCAGCGTGGCGCCAAAAGAACTGAAAACGGCTTCCAGGGCGGTCCAGATGGCGCGCGGAATCACGGTGTGGCGGTAGTTTTCCAGGGGGCTGGCCAGCAGGACCTGCAGCAGAAAGACCACGATGATCAACAGATAGCCCTTTTGCCGGCTGCGCGGGGTTTCCGGCTCCAGAAAGTATTGCAGCGAGACCAAGGCGAACAGCGCTGCGCCTACCAAAGACAAGATATAGCCAAATAGATAGGTGCAAAGGAAACCCACCGCCACGCCGAAAACGCCCATCAGATTGGCGATCGGGACCTCTGATTGAAAAGGCCAGGTGAAGAAATTACCTTGCTCGCTGAGAGCCGCCACATCCGCCTGGATCGTCTCCGGGCCCTGGATCAGGGCGAGCATAACCAGCAGTCCGAACAGAGTGAGCAGCCCGGCGATCAGGCGCTTCTGCCAGGCGCGCAGCCCCCGTCTGGATTTACTGCCGTTCTTTTTCTTCGCGGTGCCTGCCATAAGCCTCAAACGCTGAAGCGGACGTTGATCACGTCCCCGTCACGCACTATGTAGTCCTTGCCTTCCAGGCGGAACAGGCCTTTTTCGCGCAGCGCCTTTTCCGAACCATGCGCGATCAGGTCCTCGTAGCGGAAAGTTTCCGCCCGGATGAAGCCCCGCGCCAGGTCCGAATGGATCTTGCCGGCGGCGGTCACGGCGTTGTCGCCCTCTTCGATTGTCCAGGCCCGCACTTCGTCGGGTCCCACGGTGAAGAAACTGATGTAGCCCAGCAGCCTGTAACACAGGTGGGTAAAGCGTTCGCGGATGCTTTCCGGGATGCCCAGGTCCTCGCGGAAGATGGTGGCCTCATCAGAGTCCAGCTTGCTGAGTTCCTCTTCAAACCTGCCGGCGATCACTTCCGCGGCGTAACCTTTCGACTCGATTTCGGCCTTGACCCCGCCCAGATCGTGGTATTCGCCTTCCGCGCAGTTGATCAGCGCCAGGATGGGCTTCTGGCTGAAGAAGCGATAGCCGCGCAGCGTCTTTTCCTCTTCGGCGTGCAGTTGCAGGCCGCGCAAGGGCCGGCCACCTTGCAGGCACTGGCAGACCTGGCGCAGCACCTTCTCCTCGAATTGCACCGCGGGGGTCTTCACGCCGCGCTTGTAGCCCAGCTCGATCTTCTCGATGCGGCGTTCCGCCACGATGAGGTCGGCCAGGATCATTTCGTCTTCAAACGCGCTCAGCTGCTGTATTGGAGAGCCGGCGGCGAACAACCCTTCCAGTTCTTCGTCGGCAAAAGCGCGCAGCACCAGCACGAAGCCGGCGTTGGCCTTGATGTCGGAGTAGAGGGCGTTGTCCGGATTTTCGGCGTGAGCGGAGAAGATGCCGGGGTAGTCGCGGTATTCGATCTGGGCGTGGATGGTCTTTTTAGGCTGGTAGATGGCGGAAAGCCTGGCCACGCGTTCGTCGGTGACCTCGACCACGCCGACGTTGGCCTGGGTGGCAGCGGGCGCGTATTTATCCGTGCTGGCGTTGCCGCCGGTCAGGGCGTTGAAGATGGTGGTCTTGCCGCTTTTGGGCAGTCCGACGAGGGCAATATTCATGCGGGATGGCGCTCCGCGAGGTATTTGAGGCCGCGGATCTCGGCTGGCGTGAGCGGTCGCCATCTGCCAGGCGGCAAATCCTTGAGCACCAAGCTGCCGAACTGCAGGCGCTTCAAACTGAGCACCCGGGCTCCAACCGCTTCGAGCATCTGGCGGATCTGGCGCTTCCGGCCTTCCGTGATCACGATCTTGAGGGTCATGCCGTTCTCCGTGGAACTCTTCACAAACACCCCGGCAGATTGGGTCACGCCGCCTTCGATGCGGACTCCGCCGCGCAAAGAGTCCAATTCCTGGCGGTTCAGACGGCGGTTGATCTGCGCGCGGTAAACCTTTTCCACCTTGCGGGAAGGATGGGTGAGGCCGTTGATGAGTTCGCCGTCGTTGGTCAACAGCAGCAGGCCTTCGGAATTCTTGTCCAGACGCCCGGCATAACTGAGGTTCGCGGCGCTCTCTGGAAGCAGGTCGTAGATGGTTTGGCGGGCAAATTCGTCGCGGCGGGAAACCACGTAGCCGCTGGGTTTGTTCAGCATCAGGTAGATGCGCTGGGAAGATCTGCGCATGGCCTTGCCGCGGTGTTCCACCACGTCCGATGCGGGATCGATCCGGCGGGAAAGATCGGTGCAGAACTCGCCGTTGACGCGCACTTCGCCCCCTCGGATCAGTGCGTCGGCGTCACGCCGCGAGCACACTCCGCATTCGGCCAGCCAGCGGTTCAGGCGAAAGGTTTCACCAGGTTTCGAGGCTGTTTTGGACGATGGTTTTGAAGAGCTTGTCGATGAGCTCATCCGTGGCTTCCTCTTTGCTTTTGGACTTGGCGGTGCTGGCAGCGGAGACTGCGTAAGGCTCCGAGAGCAGCAGGCTCTTGTTTTCGTAGATCACCTGGTTGTTCACCAGGTCGGTGAAGACCACGCTGCAAGTGAGGCGCAGCATGTAATCCTGGACATTGTTGCCGCTGTCGAAGCTGTTGATGTTTTCCTCGAAATTCAGGATGCTGCCTTCCAGCGTGCAATCCGGCTGTTGGGTCACGAGCTTCAAGCGGCCGTCGCTCTGGAACATTTGGGAGAGGCCGTTGAGCACCTTGTCGCCCAGTTCAAACTCCGGGGAAAGGTTCTCAAAGGCGCGCACGGCGATTTTTTTCAAATGCGGGTAAGCATTTGAATATACGGAGTATGAGCACCCCAAAAGTACCGCGCAAAGCAGTCCCAGGCAAACAAATTTCTTGACCATTATGCCACGTCCAGAAAATTCTCTATCTTTGTCAAGATAAACCTTGGCACCAAGCCCGGAACCAGGACTGTAACGCCACAACCTAGGGAGGTTAATATGGCCAAAAAATTCCTGTCCAAAGCCGATGTAGCAAAGAAACTCAAGGTTTCCGAACGCGTAGTCCAGGAGATGATCGCCAGCGGCACTTTCGAGACCAAACTGGTGGGGAAAAGCATCAAGATCGACGAAGATTCCCTCAACGAATGGCTGGAAAACCTGAACGAAACCGACGAGAAATTGCTGGCCCTCAAACGCGTTATCTGCCACTTTGAGGAATACATGCGGCCGGAAAACATCTTCCTTGATTTTGCCGCCGAAAACAAATTCGACGCCATCCGCATCCTCAGCGAAAAAGCCAAAGACCTGAAACTGGTGCGCGACGCCCGCTGGCTCTACGAAGTGGTCGTAGCCCGCGAAGAACTGATCTCCACGGCGATCGGACACGGAGTCGCCCTGCTGCATCCCCGCCACCTGCATCCCTCCAAGATCAAAGCGCCCAGCATCCTCTTCGGCAGGTCCAGCGTCCCGGTGGATTTCGACGCCCCGGACTACCAGCCCGTGAACATCTTCTTCATGCTCCTTTTGCACAACGACAAACAGCACCTCTTCAGCCTCTCCTACATCTCCAAACTGATCATGAACCCGGAAGTGCTAGCAGCCTTCAGTTCCGCTTCCAGCAAAGAAGATATCCACCAGCTGCTCACCATTCTGCCCGAGCAAAACTCCAAATAATCATGCCAGCAGTCCGTTTGATCCTGGGCAGCAAATCCGACCTGCCGGCCTGTGAGCCTTTGCAAGCGCTGCTGCGCGAATTCGGGGTGGATTTCGACCTGCATGTGTCGTCCGCGCACCGTGCTCCGGAACAGACTGCAAAACTTGCCCGCGACGCTGAAACGGAGGGCGTCCGGGTCATCGTCGCCGTCGCTGGAATGGCTGCCCATCTGCCTGGTGTGGTCGCCGCGCAAACCGTGCTGCCAGTGATCGGCGTTCCTCTGGCCAGTGGAGGTTTGGGCGGGCTCGACGCCCTGTTGTCCATTGCCCAAATGCCCCCTGGGGTTCCCGTTGCCTGCGTGGCTGTAGGCGGAACCAAAAACGCCGCCCTGCTCGCCATCCAGATCCTGGCTTTGGGCGACAACGCGCTGCGGGAAAAATACCGGGCTTACAAAAAGAGTCTGGCAGCGGGTTGAACGCCGCTTCCGCCTTACCAAACAGACTCTCGGGCAATTCGCAGGGCAATATCTGGGAAAGGCTGGGGGTGGACCCTCTGGCTCCCATTATCAATGCGCGGTAATTGCGCGCTCATTACGGGTAAAGCCCGCAATCAGCGCGCAGTGATCCCGTAATGATCGCGGGAGCGGATTTGAGGCAGAGCAAAAAAATCCCCATCCTGTGTGGATGGGGAAAACAGGCTCAATTCCCGGCGGGATCAGCCCTTTCTTTCGTCCACGTACCACTTGTCCATGATCTTCACCACATACGCGGGGAAGTTGCCGGGCTGGCCGTCCGCCTTGACTGAAAGCTGGAATTCCGCCTTGTCCTCTTCGATTTTGGAAGTTAAAATCTTGAGTTCGGAAAGCACCGGCGCCTTCATCTTGGCCTGATAATCCTTCATCAAGGCTTCCCTGTTCTCGGGCTTGACTTCCAAACCCTTGACCGTGGTGGCCATCACGCCCTCCACGTCGCCTTGCGTCCAGGCGTCGAAGTAGGCCAAAACAACGGCTTCGGGATTGGTGTAATCGAGCGGCGGGGGCGTTGGTTCGGCTTGGGCCAGGGTGTCGGCAGTTTCGGCAGGGGCTTTGTCGGTCTTGCAACCAGCCAGAATGAACATTCCGGCAAGCAGCAGAACGAGGGTCGCGAGCATTGCAAGTTTCTTCATCTTGATTCCTCCTTGGGATCTCAATGTTCTGGGTTGCAGCGGCCTGGGCGCAGGATCCGGGAACTGCTCAAGTCTCCAGGCGCCGTTCTGGCCGCGCACAAACCATGTTTGCGGCGCAGATAAAACTGTCAAGGCAAATAAACACTGGATGCAACTATTTCGGGATGAAAATACCTGTCTGAGGTGGAATGGGGCGGAAAAGGGTGAATTCGGGAAGTTCAGACCAGGGCTACGTAGCAAGGAAGATATTGGACCACAAGGCGATAGACTGCCTCGCTGTCCAATTCCGGCCAGAGGAATGTTGCACGTGAAACCACGCAGGCGGTGAGCATTGCGGAAGTTCCCCCCACGCAAGCCAAATAGAGGGCTCCATGGCTGCGGATGGCAACCTGGACTTCCGCTGACCTCGGTCCCTTGCCGATCATCACTTTCAGGCCATGCTCCAAAAGTAGGGGTGTATAGGGGTCCATGCGCGCCGAAGTTGTAGGTCCGATAGCGCCGCATAACTTACCCGGAGGAGTTGGGGAAGGACCGCAGTAAAACAGCGCGGAATCGGCAAAAGGTATGGGCAGGGGCTGGCCCTGGCGGATAAGCTCGCAGAGCCTGGCATGCGCAACATCGCGAGCCGTGTAGAGAGTGCCGCTGAGCAGGATCTTATCGCCGGTTTTCAGGCTGGCCATGACGTCTGGAGGAATGGGCAGTTGCAGTTTCAGGATGCGCATGGGGTAAGTCCGTATATTTTGCCGGGTTCCACGTGAAACATCAGATCACCCTCGAGGTGCTTCGATGGGCATGGCACTCGATATTCACCGCCACCGGCAATGAGGCAATATGGCAGGGAGCGGTGAGGATCCGCAGATCCAGGACCGTGGTTTGGCCGCCCATGCCCTGCACTCCTTTGCCCTTGGCGTTGATCTGCCTCAGCAATTCCTGTTCCCAAGCCAATAGCGCTCCATCCTGCTCAGCTGCAATCCTGGGCAGCACCAGCGCCTGTTTGGCCAACAGCGCGCACAGCTCAAAATCGCCGCCAATGCCCACGCCGACCAAAACCGGCGGACAAGGTTTCCCGCCGGCTTCCAAAACAGTGCTTACAATGAAACCGCCGATCTCAGCCAGGGATGCCGTGGGCGCGAACATCCTCAGGGCGCTGCAGTTCTCCGCGCCGCCTCCTTTGAGGCAAAAGTGCAGGGTTAGTTTGTCCCCGGGGACCTGTTCGAGGTGCAGGATGAGGGGCAGGATGGAGTTATCCGTAGGGCCTGCTTGAGTACCGGGAATCTGCCCACGCAGGGGATCCAGGGCCAAGGAATCGCGCAGGTAAAGCTCTTTCCAGGCGTACTTTGCGGCGCTGCCGAGAATTTCCCGCAAACCCGGTTCCTCCAGGCAAATGCCAGTTCCCAACTGCGCGAAAACCACCAGCAATCCGGTATCCTGGCAAGTGGGCACCCGGTCTCTGGCAGCCAGCTCGGCGTTGGCCAGGATGGCATCCAGCATGTCCATGGCCAGGGGCTCGGTTTCATTCGCCCGGGCAGATTTCAGCAGTTCGATGATACGGGCTTCTGGTTGGCAGTAGATTTCCTCGAGCGCCGAAAGCGTGGCGGCCTGGATTTGCCCCTTGGAAACCAGTCTGGGGCTCATAGGCTTAAAACTTCCAAATCAGCCCCTCTTTGGACCGCAAACAGCACAAGGCACATGGGATATTGCCCTCAGCCTTTCTTGCGCATCAAGAGGTATTTTAGGAGCAGGTCGTCGATGGGTGTCGCTGTGCTCACGGGGTTGTATTCCACCTGATATTGGTGGCAGCCGGATTTCAAAGTTTGCACGTGGCCTTGGTAACTTGCCAGATATTCGCCTCTGATCTGCCAGGGATTGACCGTGACCTTTTCGCCGGTTTCGCTGTCCACGAATTCGGTCTCGTGTTTGAAGCGGAAGTTGTCTTCCATGAGGTCGGTGATGTGGAAGACGAGCACTTCGTGGTGGCTTGCGCGGAAGTGTTTGAGGCCTTCGATGACGCGCTCCGGCTCGTCCAAAAGGTCGGAAATGAGGATGATGAGGCTGCGTTTACGGATGGATTCGGCGGCCTTGTGCAGGTTGGCCAACAGGTTGGTGGAGTCCTGCGGCTCGAGCTCAGCCAGCACTCTGAAGATGGCGGGCAAATAGCCGCGGTAAGCCCTTGGCGGAAGCAGCGTGGTAATGCGGTTGTTGAAGGTTACGAGGCCCACGGCGTCCTTTTGGCCGATCATCAGCCAGGCCAGCGCTGCGGCCAGCCTGCAGGCATAGTCGATCTTGGTGCTTTCCCCGGAGCCGTAAAACATGGAGCGGCTGTGGTCGAGCAGGATGTAGCAGCGCAGGTTCGTCTCTTCCTCGAAGCGTTTGACGTAGTAGCGTTCGGTCTTGGCGACGATCTTCCAGTCGATGTTTTTGACCGGGTCGCCGCTGTTGTATTCGCGATGGTCGGAGAATTCCACGCTGAAGCCGTGGTAAGGGGATTTGTGCAAGCCCACCAGGAAGCCCTCGACGATAGCCCTGGCCTGAAACTGGAAGCGCCGGAGCTTGGCCGCTGTTTCCGGTGTCAGCAGATCCAAACTCAGTCCTTGGGCTTGGTTTTATAGAGCAGGGCGAGGGGCACGATGGCTACATAGACGATTGCGAGGATCAGCGGCGAGACCACGATCTCGTTGGCGGACATGATGACGTAGCCCAGGATCAGCAGCAGAGCCGCTGCGCCCAATAGGATGAAGTTCACCGCGCTCAGTTGCAGGCGGTCTTTCTTGTTGGCCATGGTTGCTCCTTGGTTCAGGGGGTTTGGGAGGCTTGCGCGTCGTAACTTTGGAAGGCGGAACTGACCTTGGCGTAAACCAGGTCGGAAAGTTCGCTGCGGGGACGCGAAGGGTCGTAGTGGACGGGGTCTAGGAAGCAGATCTCGGCTTCGACGCGACGCGCCAACAGGTTCCAGTAGTGCTTGAGGAAGTTGATGCCCCGGTACCAGCAGATCACGCTGCGGTTGTCCGGAGTGACGGGTTTGCCATCGAGGCGCAGATAGCGGATGCAGACCGGCAGCACGGTGCTGCAGGCGTCAACTGCAGCTTGAAAAAGCGATTTGCGGAATTCCTTGACGCCGGAACCGTCGGTGCCTTGCGCTTCCGGAAAGAGGACGACCTTGAAGCCTGCGCGCAGGGTTTCGGCGAAGCGCTTGATCTCAGCGGGCAGCGAAACCTTCTTTTTGCGGTCGGTGTAAAGGCAGCCTGCTGCGCGGATAATATCGCCCAGAACAGGCGTTTCGCTCATGTCCACGGAGGTGATGAAGACGTAGTTTTCCAAGGCGGCGAGAATGAAGATGTCCAGATAGGCGGAATGGTTGCCCACCAGCATGTAGTTCTGCGCGCCAAGCTCCTGCAGGCGTTCCGGGTTTTTCATGCGGATCTTGACCTTGAAAGCGCTTACCAGCCGGCGGCAAGTCCGCGATGTATTTCGGACCTCGCGCTGCCTTCTTCGGACCGGATCCCGCGAGAGTTTGCGGATAAGGAAGGCCTCGCAGAAGTAGACGCCGATGACCAGCATTTGCCAGAGCATGTGGAAAGTCTTGTTCAGCCAGATCAAAACATCACCTCAGTCGTTTATTCCTCCGGAGGGTTTCAGCCGCCGGATTTCCATGTGGATTCATATTGCCGGGCGCTTTGGGATTTGTCAAGGGTTTTGTTGCCCGCCGCCCTACAAAAGAACAGCCCACGGGAAGATAATAAGCCGGATTCTGTGGCCTGCGCAAGCGCAAGCAGATGTCCATTCCTCTGGACCCGTCTTCACAAACGGGTTCATGCTGCCTACCCGAAAGCCGTAACCGCGCGGGCAGCGCTTCGTGGCTTTCCTATTTGGCATTGCACCGGATAAGGCATTCCCGGCAAACCTTGTCGCCAAGGCTTCCGGTGGTCTCTTACACCACCTTTTCACCCTTGCCTGGCACCAAAAAACGCTGCGGTCTCTCAACGGCATCGTAAAAAAGGAGGGCGCCCGGCGGTTTTTTTCTGTGGAGCTGGCTCCGCATCGCTGCGGCTTCCCGTTAGGAAGTATCCCGCCCTATGGTGTCCGGACTTTCCTCTGTTCCGCAAGCGAAACAGCGGACATCTAATCTTCCCGTGGACTGATTACAAGATATTTGCGCCGGGATATCAAGTCAAGGAAAAAATACGCGAAAAAACAAAGGACCACAAAGACTGCCGGGGCCTGCCTTTGCGAGTTGGCATAGGCTTGAAATGCTGTCTTGGACGGGGTTTGGGAAAAAGGAAAAATGCGAAAGGGCGCCAGGGGAGCCCTGCTGAAGCCGGTGCTGCCGCGTCGCTCACATCCAGAGGATCCGGAATCAGCGGGACGATCCACATTCCCCTTGACGATTCCAGCGGCCCCGCATCGTTTGCCCGCATGAAGGATACCAGCATGAAACTTTCGTTTATCATTCTCAGCTTGCTGCTGGCCGCCCAACTTTCCGCAGGACGTTGGATGTGGGGCCAGAGCTTTGGCGGAACCAGCCTGGAGCGCATCTGGGACATCACGTCGGATGCCTCCAACAACCTCTTCGTGACCGGAGAATTTCAGGAATACCTGTTGATCGGCGGGCAGACCTTTCCCTGCCTGGGCTCCGTCAACAGCCTGGTGGCCAAATTCGGCCCGGAGGGAACTCTGGCCTGGTGCCGAACTTTGGGAGGTTCGGGCGACAACTCCGGTTTGGGCATCGGCGTGGACGCCCTGGGCAATTGCTACGCGGGAGGCGTCTTTACCGGAACCCTGTACTGCCAGGGCGATTCCTTGGTTTCGAACGGCATCGGCGACGGCTATGTGGTGAAGTTCGACCCAGCCGGAAACTTGCAGTGGATGCGTTCCTTTGGCGGCCCCGCCAACGACCTCGTCCACGGCCTCAGCGTCAATGCCGCCGGTCAGGTTGTTGCCGCCGGCTGGTTTTCCGACACCTTTACCTTCAGTCCCGGCCAAAACCTCGTTTCCTACGGAGGTTCGGACATCTTCACCCTGTCCTTGAACAGCGCCGGAGTCCCTTTGTGGGCACGCCAGGCGGGCTCTCCCTACGTGGATTACGGCTACAAGGCCGCCTGCGACAACCTCGGCAATGCCTACACCACGGGCGTCGCCACTCCAGGCAGCAACTTCAGCGGGCTGACCTTGCCAACTGGCGGAGTTTACGTTGTGAAATACGACGCGACAGGCACACCGCAATGGCTGTTGCCCACGGTGAACGCCCAAGTGATCAGCATTTCCTGCCAGCCAGAAGCCGCCGGCACCCAATTCGGAGCAGTGGCCGGACGCCTCACCGGTGCTGGCTCCTTCGGCGATTTCACCTTTGACACGGTGGAAGGCAGCAGCGACTACTACTGGGCGAAATTCGACGCCCTCACCGGGCATTGGGTCGATTTGCAGGTGCAGGGAGGAACGGAGGACGACCGGGGCCGTGATTGCCACTACGGGCAAAACCTGGCTGTGGTGGGCACGATCAGCGGCAGCGCCTCGTTTCTGGGCCAGACCTATATCTCAAACGGCGCCGACGACATCATGATCTTCGACGAAATCAGCGGAGTCGTAACCGCAGGCGGTACCTATTCGGAAGTGCCCTACGCCATCTGCCGCATGCCCAACGGAAACCTCGCCATCTCTGGCTGGCATTTCGGCTCTTTCGAACTAAATTGCGGCATAATCGACAGCGGCAGCGAATTCAACCAGAACGCCCTGATCGCTGTCTACAATCCTTCTGCCGCCAATGCTGAGCAGGTGCAGCAACCAGAATTCCTGCATTGCCATCCCAACCCCTTCAGCGGCCAAATAACGGTCAGAAGCGATATAACCGGACCGCGGATAATGCGAGTATTCAACCTGAAAGGACAGCTGCTGGATAGCCGGACGGTGGCCGCAAACGCCGATTGCGTCTGGGATGGCAGGGATTCCAGAGGCAAAGAGCAAGGCCCGGGCATCTACATCGTGGATGTGAACGGCCGGCGTGCCAGGATCCTGAAACTGAACCGCTAATCCTCGCGTTTTGTGTTCAAACCAGGGCTGCTTTGGAGTTCAATATTTTACTTGAGTTTCATCACCCGCCTGGTTTCTGAGCGCGCCCCCTGGGATGCCCGCAGGAAATAGATCCCGGCCGCAGCGTCCCCGCTATCAAGTTTCCCGTCCCAGGAAACCGTGCTTCCGTCCGCATCCGGAGTTAGTTCGCGCAGCAGTTCACCCCGCAGATTAAAGACCTCCACTTTAGTTCCCGGAATCCGTGAATCAAGGCGCAGCTTGATCTCGTCCCTGAAGGGATTGGGCCAGGTGCTGGCGATCAAAGATGCGGAAACCAAGGCGGGATCGGCGTTGGCGGTGCCCACGGAGGCGATGCTCACGGTGCGCGTGGAGTTGGCTGCCAAATTCACCCGCACGTAACACACGTTTTCCGCGTCACTGCGGTCCACTTGCTCCAGAACGCCGTTATAGACGTTGTAGCCCAGGTTTCCGGGCGGCATGCGGAACTTCAGCAGCGCGTTTTCGAAGGCAGCGTTTTGTCCGTTCACCACCACAGCCCTTACGCTGTCCGCGCTCGCTGTGTTGTCGGGATAGAAATTCACGGAGACGTTTGTGCCGCTGCTCCCGGCGTAGATCGTTGCCAAAGGCTGCACTGACGGGCCGTTGACGCGCACCGGACGATAGGCGCGGTTGCCGTTGCAGACGCTGCGCGTGGCCAGGTTGTAGGGGAAAGTGCCGGTGGAGCCGCTGTTGTAGTGGATGTGGCCCCACAGCGCCAGATCTACTCCGAGGGTTGCGAGGTTCAATTGGTCGGAAAAATCGTAGTGGTGGAAGAGGACCTTGGTTTTGTCCGGAAACAGCGCCAGACGGGAATTCAGCCACTGCATCTGGTCCCAGATAAAGCTTTGCCCGCCATAGATGTTGGAGCGCCAGTTGTCGTAGTTGTCATAGGCTTCCAGGCCGATGAACTGCAGGTCGCCGTAAACGAAGTCGTAGTCCTGGGTGTGCAGGGGCCAGTTGGAATCGGGATTGTCCAGCCAGGGCCAGCCAAAATAGCGCCACCAATTACGCCGCGCAGAGCCTGCAGGAGGAGGCGTGTCGGTCCAGCCGCCTATGTCATGGTTGCCGTTGGTCACAAAAACCGGCACCTCGATCTCTTCCAGCAGGCGTTGGGTCCAGCCATACCAGAACTGCCCGGCGAAGTTTTCCAGCTCGCCTTCGTTGAGGAGGTCCCCGGTCAGCAGCACGAATTCCGGGCGCAGCAGGTTGATGTCGTCGATTACGCTGCGGAAGTCGTTCACGGAGGTGGAATCGCTGGCATAGCCTGCATCCGGGTAGTAGATCTGGGTGGGCAGGTGGAGGTCGGTGAGGTGGATGAAGTAGTAGTTTGTTTTCCGCGTGGGGATCACGTTCACGGACTTGCGCGCAATGTCGTTGATGCCGCCGGAAGCGCTCACCCGCAGATCGTATTGCTCATACACCGCCACGGATGGCACGGTGGCCTGCAGTTCCCATCTGGCCGGGGAATTCAGGTATTGGGAGGAAGTGATGTCCAGTTCCACGGTCCGGTTTCCGCGCCGGAGTTGCGCCTGCCAGTTCGTGGTGGAAGGCGGAGCCAGGCAGACGATGCCCAAGGTTTCCCCGGGGATGTGGATCGCCGGGATGTTCATGAGCGGGCTCATGATCACCGTAAGGGTGTCGCCCAATGCGTTGAGCGGGCTAAGCGCGGAAAGGGGGCCCAAGGCGAAACACAGGAGCAGGATCAGCCAGGAAGCCTTCCGGCCTGGGGTTTGGCGCGCCAGTTTGTTCCGGGCCTCTGCCGGACCTCCCCCGAAAACCGCGGGAAGCGCGCGGGTGGTTCGCCAGTGGTTAGTGCGCCAGCCCTTGCTGCCAAGTGTGCGCGCGACGCTCATAGGGAAAGCAGGATCTGCATGACTTGCTCCGCGGGGATGGCAAAGCCGATGCCGATGTTGCCTCCGCTTTGGGAGATGATGAAGGTGTTGATGCCGATGACCTCGCCGCGGATGTTGACCAGCGGGCCGCCGCTATTGCCTGGATTTACGGCCGCGTCGGTTTGGATCATGCCGCGGTAGCTGCGTCCTTCCTGGGGCTCGAAGGAGCGGTTGGTGGCGGAGATCACGCCCAGCGATACCGTGGGTTTGGAGTCGCTCATCAGCATGCCGTAGGGGTTGCCCAGGGCGATGGCCCACTCGCCGATGATGATGTCTGTGGAGCGCCCCAAATTGGCGTACGGCAGGTTGCTGCCGCTGATCTTGAGTTTGGCGATGTCGTGGGTGTCGTCGATGCCCACCAGTTTGGCGTCGAACTCGCGTTTATCGGGCAGGATGACCTTGATCTCGATGGCGCCGTTCACCACATGGGCGTTGGTGACGATGTAGCCGCTGGGGTCGTAGATCACGCCGCTGCCAATGCTTTGAACCTGGCGTTCCATGGGCATGCCGCCAAAGAAATCGAACCAGCCGAAGCCGCTGTAGCCGCGCACGATCTGGGTTTGGGTGACGTTGATGCTCACCACTGCGGGTTCCACGGCCCGCACCGCTTCCGTAACGTCGTTTTCGCGAACGTTGGCGATGGCGGTCTGCTGGGCGGTGTCTTTGACGGGGTTGAGCTTTTTGTTGTTCAGGTTGATCAGCGTCATGGTGACCCCTGCGTTAACCAACAGGAGCACGATGGCGCCTACGATGGCGGAAGTGCTTTTCATATATTGTGCGTTCCTATTTGAAGCGTTTGATGGCAAACTCGATGCTGGCGAGGTTGACCGTGGTTTCGTGGCAAGGGCCTTTCGGGCGTTCGTTGAGGACGGCGTAAACCGGGTAGTTCCAGGCGTCGCGCACTCCTTCCACCAGGTCGCGATGGCAGGCCACGGCCACGATCACGTCCGGCTGTTTATCCGCGATCAGTTTGCGCGCCAGCGAACCTCCGGTGGCCACAGCGGCATCCACGGCCTGGGCGGAAACCAGTTTCTTGATGGTGGCGATGTCGCAGCCGCCGCATTCCTCGCAATTGATGATGTCGGTGGTGATGCGGATGTTGCAATCCTCTTTCTGCAGGCAATGCGGCAGGAGGATCAGGATGTTGGAATTGCGGACGTCCTGCTGGTCGGTGAGCACGGTTTCGTTGTTGAAGTTCAGGAACGATTCGATGAGGGTGCCGGGCTGGGTAAAGGTGATGGCGCCCAGAAAGCGGGCCAGTGAATAGAAGACGTGGGTGAGGCTCCATTTGCTCAGGCGCTGAAGCCAGCGCGGTTTGATACGCAGATGGGTGGACATCAGGGTCAGCGCCCAGCTGCCCACCAAAAAGAGCAGTACCAGCAGCAAAAAGCCGAATATCAGGGTTTCCGAGTTGGAGAGCCCGGGCTTTTGCAAAGCGTGGTAGAGCAGGCCGAAATAGGCCGCGCTGAGCACGATCAGGGTGATGCTTACGAAGGCGGGAAACTTTATCACAGAGAGGTATTGTTCTTGTTCTTTCATGATTCCTTCCGTTGTTCGGGGTTGTGCGGCGAAGCGTTGTGCCAGTCCAGGCCCAGGGATTCGCCCGGGATGACGCGGGCTCCGCGCAGATAATCCGGTGCCGCCAGGCACTTTTTGCCGGCGGGCTGCACTTGGGTGACCAGCAGTTGAACGTCGCGGCAATTGACTGCAAAGCCGTGTCCGCTGAAGATTTCGGCGACGGTTCCCGGGATGTTTTGGGCTGGCTGCGGATGGAGTTCGGCGGCCAGGATCTTGAGGATGGCTCCACGCCGCGTTGTGCTGGCTCCCGGCGTTTGGGAAAAGGCCCGGATGCGGTTCAGGACGTCCCTGGCGGCTTGGTTCCAATCCAGTACCAGGTCCTGTTTTTGCAGTTTGCGGGTGTAGGTGGCCAGGCTTTCGTTTTGGGGCCGGGCTTCCACCGTACCCTCTTGCAGGGCAGGCAGCAGTTCCAGCAGCAGCGAGGCCGCGAGCTCCGCGAGCCTGGCCTGCAGCGTCGTAAAGTTGTCCTGGGGCTCGATGTCCAGTTCCCTTTGCGCCAGGATCGGCCCGGCATCCATGCATGCTCCGAGGCGGAAGATCGTGACGCCGCTGCGTGCGTCGCCGTTGAGCAGCGCGCTTTGGATGGGCGTGGCGCCTCGGTAAAGCGGCAACAGCGAGGGATGCAGATTGATGGCTCCCAGCGTTGGAATCCGGCGCAATTCGCGCTTGAGCATGCCGCCATAAGACGCCGTGATGAGCAAATCAGGCTGCAGGTCGCGGAGGCGTTCCAGCACTTCCGGGGCATTGATGTCGGGCGGGCAAAACACTTCCGAGCCCAGGCAGCGCGCATAGTGCGCCAATGGGCAGGCCTGCACCTGGAGGTTGCGCCCGGCTGGTTTGTCCGGCTGGCTCAGGATCAGGACCGGTGGCTCGGTGCGCAGCAGCTGTTCCAATGCCGGGATCCCGAAACCGGAGCTGCCCGCGAAGATCGTTCTCATACAGGGTCCGCGGCCCTCAATCCGTGCGCAGAAAGTTCTCGCCGTTGCAGGCCGTGCGTTCCAGGTCCTTGAGCCGTCGCTTCAGTTTGAGCCGGGCGATGGTTCCCAGGCGGTCCACAAAGAGGATTCCGTCCAGATGGTCGTATTCGTGCTGGATTACCACCGCGTGGTAGCCCTCCAGTTCCAGGCTCTGGCGCCCTCCTTCCAGATCGGTGTAGGAAACCTTGATCCAATTGGGGCGCTCCACATTGGCGTAGATGCCGGGAAGGCTGATGCAGCCTTCTTCCGTCTCGGTCTGGCCTGCGCTGGATTCGATCACGGGATCCAGCATCACCACGGGCTGTTTGCTGCGGCCGTCCTTGCTCCAATGCGGATCCACGACGATGACGCGTTTGCTGACGCCCACTTGCGGAGCGGCCAATCCCACCCCGTCACGCTCATACATCGTGAGGGTGAGGTCGGCGGCAAACTCGCGCAGGGAATCGTCCGGAGCGCCAACTGGAGAGGCTTTCTGCCGCAGGATCGCGTCGCCGATGATGCGGACCGGCAACAAACGGGGAGGACGGGGCATCAGGACTGAGGAGTACTTGACGGCGCGACCAGGTTGGCAATAGCGCCGCGCGAAAATTCCACGCGGACCTTGTTGGTTTCGTCGATCTCGACCACCACGGTGTTTTTGTCCGGTTTGAAGGACACAATGCGTCCATGAATTCCGGATGTGGTGACCACCTTGTCGTTCACCTGCAGAGCTTCCAGCATCTTCTGCAGTTCTTTCTGCTTCTTTTGCTGGGGCATGATCATCAGGAAATAGAGCAGGGCGAACATAACGATGATGGGCAGGAAAGTCGCGATTCCACCGCCTCTGGTTGAAGCCGCGGAAGTGGTTGCTTGCAGCAGTGTATAGAACATATTGTTTCTCCTATTGGCCAAAGAACTTTGGCGTTAATCTTAGCATTATTTGGATGATGATGTTGGCGTAAACGCCGGCCAGAAGGTCATCCGCCACTATGCCCCAGCCTGCACGCAAGCGTTGGGACACGTTGACCGGCCAGGGTTTGATGATGTCGAAAGCGCGGAACAGCAACAGCGCGTAGGCCGCCACCGCCAATGAATGGGGCAGCAGCGCGACGGCCAGGAAGTATCCAGCGGCTTCGTCGATCACGATTTGGGGCGCGTCGTGGCCCAGTTTGCGTTCCGCCTGGCCACTCACCAGCACCGCGGCGCTCACCAGGAAAGCCAGGCCCAGCCAGTAAAGGGGCCAGTTCGCTGGCATGAACAGGGCAGCGGGCAGCAGCAGATAAACAGCCGCGGCGAAGATGCTGCCGTAGGTTCCGGGCGCTCCGGGAACGAAACCCACTCCCAGCAGCGAAGCCAGGAATGAGGCGGGGTCGAACTTGCGGGACGGCATCACTCCACTACTTGGACGTAGGATTCGCCGATCAGTTTGGCGATCCAGGTCTCGTAGGCCTGGGCTTGCTTCAGGCGCGTAAGGTAAGAGCGCAGTTTATCCTGGATTTCGGGATAGGTATACACGCGGGACGGGATCTCGCGCAGTTTTATGAACAGGTAGAGGATGCCTTCGTTTTCCAGCACTGGGGTTAGTTCGCCAACTGGAGCAGCCTGGATTTGCGGTGCGAACAGCTCGGGAAATTCCGCTTCGCTCATTTCGCCGATGTTACCGCCATTGGTCGCCGCTTCCGGATCGATGGAATACTGCGCGGCGAGTTCGGCAAAGGTCTTTTCTCCGCTGGAGTACAGGGAACGGATGGTCTCCATGGTCTGGCGCGCTGCCACAGTGTCGGCTTCTGTGGGGCTGAGGATCTTGAGGATGTGGCTGGCGCGGACTTCATTGGCGCGGACCGCATCCACTTTGATCAGATGGAATCCGTATTCGGTGCGCACCACATCCGAGATTTCGCCGGCGGAGAGCGCAAAAGCGGCGTCCTCAAAAGGTTTCACCATCATGCCTTTGCTGAAGTAGCCCAGGTCGCCGCCCTGCTCTTTGCTGGGGCAATCGCTGTATTCCCGGGCCAGGTCAGCAAATTTCTCGCCCTGGTTCAGGCGTTCCTGAATGGCGCGGATTTCGGCCAGTTTGGCGTCTTCGCTCTCCTTGCTGGGCTTGATCTCATACATGATCAGGCCGATGTCCCAAGTGACGGGCTTCACCGCCAGGCTGTCCTTGCTGGAGGCGTAAAACTCCTCCATTTCACGCTCCGAGACTGATACCTGCGAGGTGACGTAGCGTTTTTCCAACTGGTCGGACATGTCTTTTTCGCGCAGCAGGCTCTGATAAAACTCCAGAAGGTCCGATTCCGTGAGTTTTTCCTTGGCCAGGTCAGCCGCGAAAGCCTCTCCGGAAGGGTACTTTTCCTTGACCTGCCGCAGGTAGTTTTGAGCCATGCGCAGCACTGCCGCGTCGTCGCTTTTTACATCCAGTTCCTGGGCTTTCTGGAAGATCACTTTTTGCTCGATGAGTTGCTGCAGCGCTATTCCGGGCTTGATCTGCTCTGCGTCGAGTCCCGCGGTCTGCATCTGCTGCATTTGTTTATACACGTCGCTCATCAGGATGATGTCGGTGCCCACTTTGGCCACGATGCGGTCGATCAGTTCCGCGGACAGCGTGCCCAGCAGCAATCCCGCCAGCAACAACAGGGTCAGTTTCTTCATGTTGGTTCCTTGTTTTTCCTTCCGGTGCAAGTTCCGGGGGTCAGTAGTAAAAAATCTTGTTGGACCGCATCTTCAGTTCGCGCACGAGGTCGTCGAAAGCCTGCTTCTGCTTTTCGCGCAGCAGAATGGCGCGGATCTCGCCGCGGTATTCCGTGA
Organism: Candidatus Cloacimonadota bacterium; assembly: GCA_027318475.1. Lineage (GTDB taxonomy): Bacteria > Cloacimonadota > Cloacimonadia > Cloacimonadales > Cloacimonadaceae > Syntrophosphaera. The sequence continues at coordinate 23,844 of DAHVPC010000019.1, forward strand.
AATTGGCGTCCTGGCTGCCTTCGCGCTGCTGGGTATGGCGCAGCACGTAGGACTGGCCGTCCACGCTCACGGTCCCGGCTTCATTCGGCTTCAGTTCGTGGGCGGCGCGCCAAAACAGGGAATCCTTGCCGGAAGCGGTCACGAAGCCCATGCGCCCGCCTTTGTCGCGCAGCAATTCCTGCGACTGTTCGCTGACCGCGGCATCAAAGTCGTAGCCTTCGCGCAAGCGTTTCAGCAAGATTTGGGCGGCGGGTTCGTCGCGCACCAGGATGCGTTGGACGTCGTATTCCAGCAGTTTGCTTTGAAATTCGCTGCGATGCAGCCGGTAGTAGTTGAAAAGTTCTTCCTCGCCGATGCTGATGTTGGCCAGCCTTTTGGCGATCAGGGCATTGGCCTTGACCTTTTTGGAGGCATAATCAATACGCTGTTGGACGGCTTTTTCCTCATCCAATTTTTGCTCTGCCGCGGCTTGTGCAAGCAGCGTCACGTTCACCCAGTTCTCGATCTCGGTCTTGCGCTGTTCCGAGGTCAGGCGCTGCCATTGTTCGTCGCTGAAGGTGGAACGGAAGCCTTCCAGGGTGAGGACCTCGCCGTTGACTTCAGCCAGAGGCGTGCCTTTGGCGCCCTTGGGACGTTCGCAGGCGCTCAAAACGGCAAGCAACAGCAGGGCTGCGAGGGCAAATCTATTCAGCATCAAAGGTAGGGCGGCGTGTAAATCACGCGCAGTTTGGGCTGTTTGCCGGCCGGAGCATCTGTGAAATGCCACAGTTCCAGACTGCCGAAATTGAGCAGTTCCTGCAGCGAACGCACCGCCACGCCCCAGTTTCCGCTATCTCCGGAACTGTAGGCCTGGATGATCGGCGTGATGTTCACCACCACGCTGTCGCCCAGCACCACGCTTGAATTGATCAGTCCGGAAGCCACCTGGGCGTCGGTGAGTTCCACGGGCGTAGACAGGTCCAGCGAATCGCGCACCCGGTCGCCCCGCAAACTGTATTGCGCCGTGGTTCCGTAGTAGGGGTTGTCCTTCACGTGGAAGATCAGTTCCGCTTTGTTAATCGTGGCGCGCCTGCGCTGCTGTTCGCTCAGTACCCCGCCTCCATTTTCCGGAGTGTTCCGGAACAGCGCGGAATTGAGGACAAAGTTCACGTAGATCCTGGAGGGATCGATGTTGGAGAGCACCCAGCGGTTCGGTAAAAGCGGCGCCGCGTCGGCATCCAGGCGGTAACTGTCACGGGTTGCTCTCTGGCTGTATTCCGTGTCGTCGGTGTCCTCCGGAATGTCGCTGGTGCGGTATTTGAAACGCAGCCTGGGACCGCGTCCCGTTTCCGCCGCTAAAATCTCCACGTAGGAAGCCGCGCCGGTGCGCACCGTCAGGCTCAATCCCAGTGTATCCGCCGTGGAATTCCAATTTTCCAGCGCGGACATCGGCAGCGGGATCTGCACGATGGTTCCGGCGGTGGAAATGCTGTCCGGAATGGTGAAAGGATCCGGCGTGAGCAGTTCCATATTGGCGTCCTGGATCAAACTGGTGCTGTCCGCAGCCCAACTCTGGTTCAGTTTGTACACGCTGAGGTCCACCGGAAAGCGCGTAAACGGCGAGCGCTTGACCAGCGTCAGTTCCAGGTAGGTGGAATCCTGATAGGTAGGCGGAATGTAAAAGGTGGCGTATTTCGGCAGACCGGTGAAGCGCATAGCCGCCACAGCCTCGACTCCGCCGTAGTTTCCGCTCAGCAGTTTGGTCTCGGTGCCTTTCACTGTTCCGCTGCCGGCATAGCTGTAGCCCGCCACGAAGGAAGTGCTGTCGGTGAAGGACAGCGGATACACGTTGGACCAGTTGTTCCCAGTGGGATTGGCCTTGCGGATGCAGCCTGCCAAGCCCAGCAACACAAGCATCGCTGAGGCCAGTATCAAGGCTGTTCTGATCTTGTTTTTCGATATCATATAATATATACCTGTATAAAAGAGTTTCTTTAAACCAGTAGTATTAGTAGGCACTGTGGATAAGTGGATTATCGGTCAACCTTTTTTTTAAACCGCTGCCGCTGAAGCCGCTGCAGTTGACCCGCTCTGGTGCATAAGCTGTGCATGAATCTGCTTCCGGAAGCGGCCTTATCCACAGGCTCCGCCGGAAAAACTTTAGAACGGGCTTTATCCACCGCCATCCACCCATTTCCATCCACCGATGTGCATATGTACGAAATACAGTTTGAAGGCAGTGTTACGAACTCTGTCCAGCCCTCAAGCCTTGATGCTCTTGATCAGTTGCTCGATTTGGCTGCGGAAGCTGAGGTCCTCGCGAAACTGGTTTTCGATCATCTTTTTGGCGTGCAGCACCGTGGTGTGGTCTTTGCGCTTGTAGTATTCCGCGATCTCTTTCAGCGAGAGTTGCGGGATCAGCAGGTTCGCCAGGTACATCGCCACCTGCCTCGGAAAGGAAATATACTGCTTGCGCGTTTTGTCCACGATCTGCGGGATATTGATGCCATAGGCAAGGCAGACCTGCTGGGTGATGTTGTCCAGCGTGATCTCCTTGCGCAGTTCCGAGATCATGTCGCTCAGGATGTTGCGCACGGTCTCCGTATCGAGGTCCGTGGGGTTAAGTTTGTTGTAGGAGGCGTAGGCCAGGATGCGGATCAGCGAGCCTTCCAGTGCGCGCACGCTGGACGAAATGGACTCCGCGATGAAGGAAAACACGTCGTCCGAGAGGTCGATGTTTTCCGGCTCGGCTTTCTTGCGCAGGATGGCCACGCGGGTCTCGAAATCGGGGTTCTTCAGGTCGCAGAGCAGTCCGCTCTCGAAGCGCGTCACCAGGCGTTTTTCCAGGTCCGGGATGTCCTTGGGCGGACGGTCGGAAGTCAGAACGATCTGCTTGCGGTTGTCGAAGAGTGCGTTGAAGGTATGGAAAAACTCCTCCTGCGTGCCTTCCTTGCGGGAAAGGAAATGGATGTCGTCTACCAGCAGCAGGTCCACTTTGCGGTATTTGGCGCGGAAATCCGGCATCTTGTTGGCGCGGATGGAATCGATCATCTCATTAGTGAATTCCTCGCTGGTGGTGTAGAAGATGGAGCAGTTGCGCCCTTCCTGGCTCACGAAATTGCCGATCGCCTGCATCAGGTGCGTCTTGCCCATTCCGCTTTCGCCGTAGATGAAGAGCGGATTGTAGGTGTAGCCGGGTGCTTCGGCGACCGCTTTGGCGGCGGAGTAGGCAAAGTTGTTGTTGCGCCCCACCACGAATTGCTCGAAGGTGAAGCGGTCGTTCAGCTTGGTATTCAGCATCACGCGGTTTCCGGAATACTCCGCGGGAGCGCTTTTGCCGTCCGGAAGGATGTGCGGCGGCGAGGTGAATTTCACCTTGTAGCGCTGTTTATAGAGCGCGTAGGAAATCTCGCCCAGGGTCTCCGTGTAGTTTTGGTTCAGATAGTTGGCGGCGAATTGGGTGGGCACGCGGATCACCAGTTCCAGGTCGCTGAAGTCCACCAGGTTGGTATCGGAAAACCAGGTGCGGAAGCTTTGCTGGTTGATGTTCTCCTCGAGTTTATTCAAAATGTTCTGCCAAATGTCTTGATCCATAGTCTCTATCCTCATGGGAAAATTATCTTTATCCACAGGGAGCCGGAAACGCCGCCCAAATGGGGATCGCTTTTCTCAACTCGTTGCGGAATATTGTTTTAAGGTCTCTTTGCAGTTGCCGGAACCAAGCCGCTCATCAAAGTTATCCACATCTTGTCCACATCCAGCCCGGCTCAATTTCTAAACTCTTTAATCTGCGTCAGCTACGCCGGAATGGATGGGCTTGGCCAGCCACCTCTGCAGACTTTTTCCACGCCCGTGTTTTGTCAAGCGGTGAAATCGTTTAACTTATTATCCCAAGCAACGTTACTAAATGCTAATTGCTAAGATTCCAGTGCCTTGCCGAAGCCTTGCGTAGGCTTGCCAAAAACCGCCTCAAAGGCGCAAACTGCTGCCCTATGTGCAAATCATTTTTTTTCCTCCTCACCTCACACAGATCGCACGGATTTCACAGATGGTATTTGGTGAATGGGTGAGCGGATAAACAGGTGTAAAGTTAGGCGTAAAACGTGACGCTGCGCCGCCATCCATCAACAACCCTGCAGTGTGTCATCCCGGTAACACGCAGTGTTACCCGGGATCCAGTCTTTTCCACCCTTCCACGTCTTTTCAGGTGTTACACCCTTTCACCCTTCCAACCTTTCCACCTTTCCACCTTTCCACCTTTATCACAGTTCCCTCACCAGCAGTTCATACCCCGCCACCTCAGGCAGCAATCCCGCTTCCACCGCTGTTTTCACCGTCCGGCAAGGCAGTCCCAGCGCCTCGATCTCTGCCCGCGTAAGCGACTCCAGATCCAGATCGGCGGCCCGGGCCTGCGCCCACATCAGCGTGGTGAAGAGGTTCCACAGGTTGCCGCGGTAAGCAGGCAGAGCCGGCCTTCTGCCGCGCAGATACAGGTAGACCCTCAAATCGTCCCGGAAACCGGGAGATGGCTGCAGATCCCGCATATTTCTGCTGATGGCGCTCCATCTGCGGTTGTTTTCCGTGAACTTGGGGATCACGTGTTTGCGGGCCAGGCAGCGTTCTAGCCCGGGATGGTAGTAATAGACCAGACCGTCCAGTTTGCCGCGGTAGGCCTGGATCAGGTGTTTGTAGTTGACTTTCATGTCTCCTCCTAGTTTGATGCGAAGCATTCCAATGCTGCTGTAAAACTGTTTCCCGCAGATTGCGCTGATAACAAGCACAGATGTCCGCGGATAAAAACGAGCCTCGCACAGATAGCACAGATCGGACATTGGTTTATGGGTTAACGGGTCATTCGTGTAAATTCGTGTAATCCGTGGACCAACCATCTTTGCTCTTTGCTCTGCGCAGCCTGTCTTCGCCCATCCCCTGCCGCGCCTCTCCCGGATCCCGAGGGAGACCCGGGAGGAATCCGCGGGAGAATCGCCTCCCAAAAACCTCGCTCGAATTAAACAGCCCTCTACTACATATGGGGTCACGCGGCTTAAGTGCTTGTGCCACAATGCAAAATTTTTGGATTTTTGCACGGAATCAATCCCGGAAATCCGACCTCCCGGCCGGTTCACCCATCTTTTGCGGATAGCCACTAACGGTATCCCGGTCGAGGTCCCAGACCGGGGTACCGTTGAAGCGGCTGAAGCTCTCGTCGAAAACCTTGTGAG
>DAHVPC010000001.1 GCA_027318475.1 Candidatus Cloacimonadota bacterium
GAGGAGGCTGTTATTCTCGCCATTGCGTCGCCAAGACCACCCAGCACTTCGAGGCGGCCTCCGAAATTGACCTGGAGGTAGTCTTCCTGCGTCATGAACAAGGCTGCGCCGGCATCCACAGAAAGTATGCCGTCCACAAATACGTCGTCCCAGCAGCTCAGTTCGTTGCCGTTCAGGTCCAGGGTTCCGCTGGCTACGTTCAGGTCTCCGGCTACCAGAACGTCTGAAGTCACAGTAACCTTGTTGGCCCGCGTCATCAAGGCCTGGCTGCCGTCCCGCTGCGTAACCCACGTTCCTTCAGGAAAAGAGTTTTCAGAATCGGCGGGAGGGTTCTTGTCGATCCGCAGGTTGCGGAGATTTCCGCCCAACATGGTGAGATTCGCGTTCGCGGAGCCATATAGTTCCAAGGTTCCGCCAGCAGGTTGGAAATCGTCGCGCTCGCAATAGAACTGGCCATCCACGCGGATGGTTCCGCCGCTGATATTGGTGGTGAGCAGATAGGAGCCGGCGTCGATGGTGAGCCCGGAGCCGTGGCGGTAAAATAATCCGGCGCTCATGGAGAAGATGCAGCTGATGTTCCAGGGCATATAGGTGTCGTTGCCCGGCACTCCGCCATGGATGTGGAATTCGCCTCCGCTGATGTTGAGGTTTCCGGAAAGGTCCAGGTACTGGGAAAAGTCCTGGATCAGAACAATGGATCCGGAAGTGAGGGTCACAGAGCCCCGGATCGACGCGTCCACCATATCCCGGACGTAGAAAAGTCCGCCTCCCACGGTCAGCGAACCTTGCGCCCAGTCGTAGGACTGGCAGTCCAGGGCGCTGCCTTGGGGGATGGTCAGGCTGGCGCCGGGAAAACCTTTGTCCAGCACCACCGCGTCGAAATACTCGTTGGCATAGATGTAGCTGTCGGTGGTATAGGCGAAGGTCACGATGCTTCCCGCTTCGTCAAAGGCGGCGGAACCCGCGCTATTGGTCCAGTTTCCGCCCAGTTTGATACCCCATCCGCCGGGATCGAAGATGCCGCTCTCAATGGCCAGGTTGCCTTTCAGGGCCAGGTTGGCGGCCAAACTCAGGATTCCGGACTGGCTGCAGGCCAGGTTTTTCAGATAACAGGCCTGGCTGGCCAGATTGATGCTTTGATCGGCGCCATCCATCCGCAAAGTGCCGTTATCGAAGCGGATGCCATCCGTCGCACCCGATACATTGTAGTCGGTCAGGTTGCCTCTCAGGGTGATGGTGCCTGTAAAGGCGCAGTTGATAGTGCTCAGGGAGTCGTTGCCCAGGGATCCGTTGATCGCGAAATCCTGGGCGTCCAAATCGCCGCTGATGGATAGAAAGCCCGTTCCCGTACAGGAAGAGCGGATGTTGTGAAAACTTGTCGCAGGGCTGCGGTTGACAAGGTAACACGCGGCGTTTTCGCTTTGAAACCTCACCGTTCCGTTGGCCAACTGCACATTGGATCCCTGCAGAAAGGTCATTCCAACCCCGCAGACGATCCCGGCGCCGGAATTGGTGATGTTGGCCGCTGATCCAGGCTGCCAGTAGATTGTTCCCGCCACCCGGAAATCCGTGCCCGCGGTCATGTTCAATTGGCCGTGCATAACCGCGTCATTGGTTACATTGAGGTTGTTTGCGCCTACGGTCAGGGAAGCGCCGGCTTCCACTGTCAGGGAACCGCAATAACCGGCGGAGTTGGATACCAGCGGGTAATTTCCACTTGCTACTTCGGGGACGATCACCGCAGTGGAGGCATCGGGAACCGGGCCGCCGCTCCAGTTTCCCGGGGTATGCCAGTTTGTGGAGACTGACCCGGTCCAGTTCACAGCCGGAAGGGCAACCGCCGGGCATGTACACACTAAAAGAAGACACAAGAGTTTCATGGTTCCCCCTTTCAGGATTTGCGCTGAAACCCCCGATAAAATGCTGCTGGGCGCTGGTCCAGGGCATAGTTGTCCAACTGCCCAAGCCCCTCTGTGTGGCGCTCGAAAGCTGACCGTTGCGGGCAATAACTCATGCTCAGAGTTCCACTGTAATGGTTGTGTTGACTTTTTGGTTTACGCAGATTGCGCTTTTTGGACTCTCTAACCGACTACAGATTCAGATATCGCCGGATGTTGTCAAGTGTTATTATCCCAGGGGCCAACTGAACGAGGCGAAACGACTATAAAGAGTCACCGATAATTGCAAATAGCGATCACTTGGACAAAATAGATAAGTCGAAGAGACAAAAGAATATCCGAAGAGCTTTTGCAGAAGACCACTTGGACATTGTTTTAGTAAATTTCCCTGCTTTGATCACCAAAACCTGCAAATTGGACACTATTTTGTCCAAGTGGTAGTTACTATTATCAGCTCCAGAATCAAGAGAATAAACCCGTAATGATATATGCAATATACAAATACGGATTACGTATGGAAGCAATTGGATTCTTGGATATGTATATGTTTTGGCATTTGCAATTTTCGGTGAGCGGATTTGCAATTTTCGGTGACTCTTTATATCGAGTCGTATCACCATTTTTAAAATCGGCAGTTTTGCGGGTTTACGATATCACGATTTTTGCAAACGAGTATCACAATTTTTGCAAATCATCTTATAACTTCTAAAGCAGAAGGTAATCTATCTAACCCGCAGCCAGATATTTGCAAAAAAGCCATTAGCAGCCTGCCAGTAGGCTTATGCAACTGCTTTGCTCATCCTTGGTTTCGGTTTTATGTCTGATTCATTTCGCATTTTTCCCAGTATGCCAGGTTAGATGAAGGTGCCCAGCTTCAGGATCCATGATTTGCACAAATTTCCCGTATTCATAAGCAGCGATATCATCCAGAACCTGTACTCCCTTAGCTTTTAGCTCTGCCACCAGTTCTTCCATATGTTCCACGATATAATTGAACATATAGTCTTTTTGCGAGGGTCCGAAACAATCTGTGTTTGCTGGAAATGGACTCCATTGCGTATTTATATTCTCGTAAATGGGATTCCTATCCTGCCGGATGAGACAAACACAGCTCCCTGGTGGCTATCTTTTGAATGAAGGCGCGATCGTGGGATACAAAGATCACTGCTCCGTTGAATTGTATCAAAGCGTCGGCAAGCATATCCCGGCTGCGCATATCCAGATGATTGGTGGGTTCGTCAAACAGCAACAGATTGTAATCCCCCAGCAGGACACCCAGGATTTGTACTTTGGCTTTTTCGCCCCAGGACAGACTTCCCATCTGCACATGAGCAAGTATGTCTTTCAATCCGATGCAGCCCATCAGGTTATGTACATGCGTCTCGTCCTGCCCGCTTTGCAACAGGTAATCGGAAACCGTTCGAGCAGGATCAAGCAGCTTGAGGTCTTGCCGATAGTAGGCAATCCTAAGCCGCGGAGCATAGGATATCTCGCCTTCTTGGGGCTGTAATTCTGCGGCAATCAGCTTCATCAGAGTAGTCTTACCACAACCATTGGCACCTGAAAGCCATAGTCTCTCAGCTCCACCAAGATCGAAGTAAAAATCCCTGAATATCCATATGTCATCGTATGCAAAGCCCATCGCGCTGACATTGATTAGTTTCTTATTGGATGTATGCACCTTGCCAAAATCGAGTTTACGATTCTTATCGAACATCGGCCGTTCCACAGGATAACGATCATTGAGCATGCGGATGCGTCGCTCGATATTACGCGCTTGCTGCATCTGGGTTCGAGCCGCGTTATAGATAGATTCGTAAACCGCCCCTCTGCCCTCTGAGCGCGTTTCCGGCTGAAAACTATGCGCCCAGTTGCGGCGTTTCAGAGCAGCTTGTTCCAGATTCCGGATCAGCTTTTTGCGCTCCCGGTACTGGGTCAATTGATGTTGTTGCAGATCCTTATTATCCCGGGTGAAGCTGGAGTAGTTGCCCATCCGGATTTGCAAGCTACCGGCTCTCAAATCTGCAATCTTGGTAGCGGTATTATCGATGAACTTCTTGTCATGTGATACATACAGTACAGCGCCTTTATATGAATTGAGCCAATTCTCCAACCACATGATATGCTGCAGATCCAGATGATTGGTGGGTTCATCCAGGATCAGGATGTCGGGCTTCTTCAGAAGCAGCGCTGCCAATTGCAGACGGGTGGATTCACCACCCGAAAGGCTTTCACATTGGCGTTCTGCCATGCATTGCAGGTCCATCCGCACCAGCATGGAGTTTACTTCATTCTCCCAATCAGCCACGTTTTTTGCGTGATATTCATGCCATAGTGAAGCCAGGTCGATTCCCTGCTGCACACTCAAATCTCCGACCGCAGAGAGCCTCTCTATATCCTTGATAATCCGGTAATGATCAGCCTGATGCGACAACAGGAAGTCCCCTACACATACTTCAGTGCTTAGGCGAATATCTTGGGGCAAAAAGGCGATAACGGGTTTGTCTCCGGGATACAGTATCTCTCCCTGCGTGGGCGTTAATTCCCGCAGGATAATGCGTAGCAGAGTTGTTTTTCCGCTACCGTTTATGCCGATGAGCGCGATCTTTTCGCCTTCGGCGATCACCAAATCTATGCCTGTCAATGTGGATTGATATTGATCCGGATAGCGATAGTGAATGTTTCTTAGCTGTATAAACTGCATATAATTCTCCTTTTCTATGGGGGGGGGAGGAGTAGCAGTAACAGCCCGCAAATTGAGATATCAGAATATTAAAATCAATGCAAGAGCTGCTACTGATCTATTGCTGGTTGCGCATCTGAATATCTCCTTTTTGATGTTTTGAGTAATACTCTGCGATCACCGGATATTGTCAATCCTTTTTGTAGACCGGATCAAGACGCCTGTGTGCAAGTTATGGGATCTCAACTATTTTTTCAAATCGTATCACCATTTTTTCAAATCGGCAGTTTTGTGGGTTTGCGATATCACGATTTTTTCAAACGAGTATCACGATTATTGCAAATCATCTTATCACTTCTTAAGCAGAAGGTAATCCATTTTATCTAACTCGCAACCAGAAAGTTGCAAAAAAACCATTAGCAGCACGCCAGTAGGCTTATGCAGCTGTTTTCCTCATCCTCGGTTTCGGTTTTATGCCTGATTCCTTACGCAATTTTCCAAGTATAGCGGGTTGGATGTAGGTGCCCAGCTTCAGGATCCCCTCTTTTGATAAGACTTTGTACCCGCTGCAGTCGATACCCACCATATCGATAGATGCCAGTGCTTCCATATAAACAAAGACCAGTTGCCTGCTCTTGCCATAGTCTAAGGCAATCTCTCGGATGGAATGGTATTGCTTGATGTTTAGCAAGTTTAGGATTTCTTCTGCTACCTGAGTGCTGTAGTTCCACTTGCCTTTCTGATTAAAGCCAACCTGAGATTGATAGCGGTTACTGCTTACGTAGAGCTTGTCTTGAGTTGAGATGCACTTGATTTCCTGGTTGTTGAGTAGCGTTCTGATGGACCGTGATACGGTTCTGGCCTCGATTCCGGTAAGCTCTGTTATCGTTTCTGTGCTGAACGGCTTTCTGTACTGATGGACGAAGTTTCGGATAACATCCATGTTTGTCATGGTTCCGTCTCCACCAACGCATTATCCAGCGTGAAGCCTGGGTTTTGCTTGATCCTGCCTTCCATGATGTACATCAGTTTGATGGCTTTTCTGAGGTTACCATTGCAGTTGAAATGGATAGTATCTATGAGCCGATCTGTTACTTCCACTTCCATTACCTCTTTGGCAAGCAGTTCAATATCCTTTCTGCTTGCGGGCTGGAACTCACAGAAGTAGTTGCATCTATCAAAGTAGTGTGGATTGATCTGTGCCAGACGGTCTTTGGCGTTTTGCATCCCCACCAGGATAACCATGCACAAGGTCTCATCCACGATGTCACGGATAGCTCCCAGTAGTGCTTCATATTTGAAGGCATAGTCGATCTCATCGATTATGATTACAGTATCGGCATGGTCTTCCAAAATACTCAGACAACGTTTGAACAGATTGTTGGCAGTTCCATACGGTAAATACTGCCCAAGGTTGAAGCGTTTGTAAAATGCGAGCAGTAACTGCTGGGCAAATGATTTGGGTGTCGTGGTGGCTTCCAGCCTCAGATATAAATATCCTTCCCTGAAAGCCATGCGCTGGGCATAAGTCGTCTTACCGGATCCGGGACGTCCATACAGCAAGCCCAAACCCACCATTTCCAGCTTGGGTCTGCTCTTCAGAAAGGAGATACAGGCATCTGCTTCCACTACGTTGCGGGTCTTGACCAGTTTGGATTGTTTCATCTTTCCCCTCCTATCTGATTCCGGCAAGCCTGAGCAGTTCGGCAAAGCTCTTTGTGCCATCACTCTGATCTGGTCCTTCTGTTTTCTCTGAAGTTGCCGGAATCATCGGTGTCTGGATAAAGGTGGGATTGGCAGCTTGAGTTATTGTTTTGATATGGGGACTGAGCAGTTTATCCACCGCCTTCTGAGTGTTCTTTACCAACACTCTGGTTCTCTGTTCCGTCTGCCTTTGCAGTTTCTTGATCTGAGCGTATTCCTTGTCCAGTTCCTTCCGGGCTATGGGCTGATCGACTGCAAGTTTGATAAAGGGATGCTGTGCCCTGCGCAGTTCTGCCTGGCAGATGAATTTGTCCTTGGTATCATAGACCAGGATCCATCTGATGTCTGCTGGATCATAGCGAAAGATGATGGGTTTGCCGATGTGAGATATCAGATCAGAATGCCAGTAATACAGCTTGCCCCAGACGATGCCTTCGTTGCGAACTGCCTTTCTCTCTGCCGAGAGCATCAGGAAGTTCAGTTCAGAGGGCTCAATGATCCGCTCGCCAGCGATCTCAGCAGTCCTGAATACCTCCCAGGGTGTCTTGCCAGCCAAAGCACTATGCGGCGTCTCACCATAGATGTGTCTGATGTAGAAGCCGATCATGTTCATAGCTTCTTCTATCGTAGGTGGCTCGGCTTTGTAAAGTTTCTTTGCCCATTTCTCGTTACGCAGCAGAGTGGCAGGTTTATCCTCCACTGCTGCACCTCGGAAGGATGAGGCGAAGCGTTCAAACTGCTCCTGAAAGGTCTGAAAGAACCGCTCTATCACCTTGGCTTTGGCATTGTAGCTTTCGGCAAACACCGCCTCGATCTTCAGCTTGGGAAAAACACCTCCCAGTTCCTTTGCCAGATCATGGTTTTCCCATTTGTCATGAAAAAGCTTACTCTTGAAGGCTTTGCCATTATCCAGATAGACATATCGGGGTAAGAAGGCAAAGGGCTGATTGGTTTCTTCTCTGAAACAGGTATTAGATTCTCTATCTTGCCACTGCGTTGTATTCAGAAAGCCATTGCGGAAGGCAGCCAGGATATGCTGGCTATCCTCGGTAAAGGCAAGAGAAGCTCCCACCGGATAACGGCTTGCCCAATCCAGCACCAGAATCAACATCATCCGCTTTGCCTTACCGGTTTTGGGATCAAGGATATCAAAGGCAAGCTTGTGTCCATCCGCAACCCAGACATCACCAACCTTGAGCAAGCTGCTGTCTCTGTGGATGGTCTTGATGATATGCTCTGCCACAAACTTGCTGCCCATGCGAGCCTGTTGCCAGATATCTGGATTGTTATTCCTGAAGTCTGTGCACCACCTTCTCAGGGTGGGAATGCTGCTCCTTGAATCAAAGTAGCCAAGTCTGGCTTGTGCTTTCAGTAGCTTGATGGCAGAGCCGATCTTGCTACGATTGGGATGCAACAGCATGCTCAGCAAGATTTGGCTCTCAAGCTCTGATACCTTGCGTTTACGGGTGGTATTCCAATTGCTATGGATAAGAGCAAACATGTTGTAGTCCGATTGCAGATATTGCTCTATCCAGGTGCGGATAGTTCTCTCACAGCGTTTATCCCGCATCTGATACAGCTCCGGCACCAGTAATCCACAGTTATAATCAAGCACTATCTGTTTCCATTCCTCAGTCCTGGATTCACAATCCCGCAGCCGGTTCAGCACAACAGTGCAGAAATGTCCCAGCAGTTTTGCCTCTTCCAATCTACGCAAAGGCAGATTGGCATCTTTACTCAGATCCGGATACTCCGTTACCGAATGATCTTTGTCCGCAGCAGTGATATCTTGATGCCCATCCTGAGATAAAGTTGGTTCACCACACAAACCAACTTTGGGTTCATCAATACCTGGCACTGTGACACATTTCTCGGGAGATAAATTGTCACAGCGCTCAAGGTCTCTCCCATTCAGCATATCCGGCATTTCATGCTCTTCCTGAACCACTGTGACAGTTGTCACAGTGCTACATTTGTCACAGTTGTCTTGCCATAAACCGCCCTGCCGATGAGCTTGAAAAGTCGCTTTCATCAGTTCCTCCCTTATTACAATAGTAGGTTCTACTATTCTGTACTGCAATAAGTTGGGAAGTCCTTTCTGCCGTGAATGCGCTGAGAATGCAAGAAATCTGCCACACTAATCCTTGTTAGTGATCCGACCATCATATATCCATAAACCCAGCCTGTCGTATCCCCCAAGAACCTCACAGAAGCAAAATAACCATTAAAGCAAACCCCTGCTCAAAGACCATAAACAAATAGCATAAAGACTTTTCCCCAAAGCGCTTTAGACCGATTTCAGACTTTATCCAGTTCTCCCACACCACCCACCACTGTGACAATAAAAGCCTTAACAAATCTGATGAGCTCTCCTAATAATCTGATTATCCGAAAGCAGTCCAAAACCAGAGCAAAATTGAAAGAATCGTGATATCGAAACGTCCAAAACCGTCCAAAGACCACTGTGACACAATCCAAAGCCAGTCTTATCTATTTCTCTGCCTCATAAACCCATACGACCACTGTGACATGTGATACTGATTTGAAGATTTGGGTGAGAACTTATACCTTGGCAGCAGATGAATCTGCCCCCGCACGAAAAAAAACCTTGACACGAAATCCGCTTAACCAGAGGGTGCTATATAGCAGTTTTTACTCTGCATGACTGGTCCATAGATAAGAAATGGGGAGGATCATATGATCGATTCCGGTTTTGTGTCCAAAACAAAACTTCTGCTCATCATCGCGGTGATGATGTTGTTACTGGGCGTTGCGGCGGAGTGCTTTGCCGCTGCCGACTTCGTTTCCACCTATCAGGACAGAGGGGGTTGGAAACTCAAGGTCAACGGGAATGATTATTTCGTTAAAGGCGTCGTTTGGGGTTACACGCCAGTCGGCGAAAATTACTCCTACAACCTCTGGGGTCACAAAGACGAGTTCATCAGGAAAGTGCTGGACTACGAGTGCCGCTTGATGAAACAGGCCGGGATCAACACCATCCGGTCCTTCGGAATAATTCCGCCCCGCTGGATCACCTACATGTACCAGGAACACGGAATCATGACGATCGTGAACCACCTCATGGGCAGATACGGCTACAACGTAAACGGAGCCTGGATTCCCCAGACCAACTTCGCCGACGGTCCCACCCGCGAAACCCTCAAACGGGATATTGTGGCCCTGGTGGAGCAGTACCAGGACGTTCCCGGCGTACTGATGTTCGCACTGGGCAACGAGAACAACTACGGCCTGGAATGGTCGAGTTTTGAGATCGAGAACCTGCCTGTGGGCGAACGGCATCGCGAGAAGGCGAAATACCTGTACACCCTGTTCGACGAGATCATCGCCGCCGCCAAGAAAGTGGATACCAGGCACCCCTTCACCATCGTAAACGGTGATATCCAGTATTTGGACCTGATCTCTACCCTGTGCACCCACATCGACCTCCTGGGCGTCAATGCCTACCGGGGCATCAGTTTCACGGATATGTGGAAACGGGTGGATAAGGAACTGGACCTGCCCATCGTGCTGATGGAATTCGGCAGCGACGCTTTCAATGCCCTGGAAAACCGGGAAGACCAGTCCGGCCAGGCCTATATCGTGAAGGGCAATTGGGACGAAATCTATAGCAAGAGTTACGGCAAAGGCGCGGAAGGCAACGCTATCGGCGGCTGCCAGTTCGAATGGCGCGACGAATGGTGGAAATACAAGCAGGAAGAGAACCTCTTCGTGCAGGACAACAACGCTTCCTGGAGCAACGGCGGCTATTCTTTCGATTTCATTGAAGGCCGCAACAACATGAACGAAGAGTGGTTCGGGATCTGCGCCCTGGGAGGCCCCAACGACGACGGGGTGTTCACGGCGCGTCCCCGTATGGCCTACGACGTGCTGGCCAGGGTATTCCGGATCGATCCCTATGCCGTGGAAAAGGCGGAACTGAACTCCCAACTAGCCGCGATCGACATGGAATTCCTCAATGTGGCTGCGAACTTGCGCCAGCTGCAGATGGAAAAGAAGCAGAGCGACGCGATCCGCCTAACAGGCGGCAGTTTGAAGGGCGACCTGGTCTTCAACGGTAAATCTGAGGCTGTGCAAAACACTGGCAAAAACGGCCTGGATTTCTCGCACGGGGAAATGCTGTTCCTGGATTTTGCCTTCAATCCCCTCAGCAGGCTAAAGGGCAATTTCACCCTCAACGTCCTGGGCAACGTGGTGGATAAACAACTTGACGAATACTACGGCAAACGCGGCGCCAGCTATGTAACCGTGGCCTCGGAGATTGACGCGGACGGCTTGCAGGTGAATACCACCCGGGAAGTGAAAGACAACGAGCGCCTGGAGATCTATAGCTTCGACGCCAACTACCACACCCCGGCTTTCGACCTCAACGCCTTTTACCACGTTCCGCGCTATCATTGGGGCTACAAGGGGGATTTCTTCGGATTACTGTATGAAGCCACCGATATGGAAGGAATGGATATCTGGAACGCCAAAGCGCCCTACGGGCTGGAGTTTGTAGGCAACAAGTTCCTACCCGGCCTGACAGTATTGACAGGCCCGGAATTGTATTGGGGCGCCAATCCCAAGGCCATGGTCAAGTACGATTGGGCGAGCAGGTTTTTTAAAACCACTCTGATCCATTCTGAGGATTTTGCCCGCGCCAAAGCTTCCACCACCGCCACGGAAGCCACTTCGCGGCCCACCCGCCAGACCTCGTTGGCTCTGGAAACCAAGATCATTCCCCGCACCAAACTCGAGCTCGGCTATCTCTTCGCGGGCAGCGAAAAACTGGAAGAGACCTTCTATTACTACGAGGACGGCGAAGTTTATACCGACAAGATCGGATTCCTGGATACCCAGGGCGCCAAAGCCAAGATCACTGTGGATGGCCCCAAAGGCAGCAAGATCGACGCCTCGGTCAATTATGCCGGCCTGGTTGCCGATGCCGGAAATCCACTGCGGGAATTCAACACCACCATACCCTATACTTCCCTGGGCAACAAACTGGAGTTCGACGCCGGACTGCTGGTCCCGCTGGGTAATTTCTGGCTGCTGCCCCGGGCCCTGTACCGGGAAAACCTGATCGATTCCAATCCCAGCCTGGAACCTTATGTCGACGGCGGGGACTTCTTCCCCGGGCTTTCGCCGCGTAACCGCGATAAAGACCCCTTCGCCGTGCTGGATAACCGGCAAGCCCTGGCCGGAGAATTCTTCCTGACCTACGATCCCACCCCGGCCAGTTACTTCTACGCCTGGGACAGCGACCGCAAGGAAGACGCGGCCTTCGCCTTCAGCGTGGGCGGCAACTTCACCCGCTATGAAACAGTGACCGATGCCAACCTGTTCTTCTATCGGGAAGGCAACACCAACGCTCCGTTTGGCAGCGGCATGCCAGCCGAAGATGTCTGGCTGGCCAAGGGACGCTTTATCCTCAATCCCAATCCCGGCCTGAAGATCATCGCCAACCTCGAGGGCGGAAAACAGCAGGCCTCGGGAAATCCCGAAGGCGCTTCGCCCCAATACCTATCGCTGGCCACGGATTTCGTAGTGGATCGCAAGCACTACATCTCCGCCTATGCCAAGAAAGACGCCTGGGGACCGCTGGACTGGTACCGCCAGTTCAACATCACTTTCCCCTATCAGTTCATGCTGGACTACTCGGTGTTGATCGACAACTTCCTCAGCAAGACCAATTCCAGCCGGCTGGGTTTCCGGTCCCTGTTCAGGACGCTCGACGAGAATTCGCCCAGCAAC
The DNA here is from genome assembly GCA_027318475.1 of Candidatus Cloacimonadota bacterium. Lineage (GTDB taxonomy): Bacteria > Cloacimonadota > Cloacimonadia > Cloacimonadales > Cloacimonadaceae > Syntrophosphaera. The sequence continues at coordinate 12,040 of DAHVPC010000001.1, forward strand.
GAAGGCGTGGATGAGCTGAACGACTACGAATTCCAATCCGGCTTCTATTTCAGCTACGAGTTTTAAAAGGAGTAAATCGTGAAGATAAAATCGATCCTGATTATCCTGGGCCTGGCACTGATCCTTTTTGCGGGCTGCGACCGCAGGACCGGCGACCTGGTGGGTGTGCTCGACCTGCCCACAGATTACGTCCTTGACCTGTACGGCGCCAACGAAGGGATCCATCCGGACCAAAGCGTGCTGGACGATCCCGCCAACGCTTTCGCGGATGCCAATCTGAACATGGAAAACGTCTGGGACCTGAACGACGCGTGCCCCTCCCCCAAAGCGAAGTTCTACCTCTGGGCGTCCATCCTGGCCAACATCCCCATCGGCGAATACCAGTATTTCACCGCCAAATCCCTACATGAACTATATACGGCGGGAGGCAGCGCCAACGCCAAAGAACAGGCAAAAAAAGCCTATCGCGCCACTCTGGACCACTTCTTCGACTCCGTGACCTGGTGGAAGGCGGACTGGATGCAGGACGAGACTTACTACGCCGTTCTGCTGCGGAATCTGGTGGCGAAAAGCCTCTACGATCCCTCCGAGATGAACCTGCTGCCGCTGTATGCTGATCCCGTGCAAGCCCTGGCTGACCTGAGCGAATGGGGCTACGTGTACGACCTTGAAACGGGGACGGTTTCCCGCAGGGACTAGAAACCGGTATTGATAAACTGAATTGCACAGCCCGGTTGAAATCCGCTTTCCGCCGGGCTTTGCACCATGGCGGCGGACTTCCGACAGCTGTTGCCGACCTTAAAGGAAAACCTATGAAACCACCAAAACTTGCGCTTGTCCGAATCTGCCTGCTGCTTCTTGTCTTGCCTGCCGGCACCTTATCCGCCCAGATTGGAGAACTGATCTGGGAAGAGAATTTCGACAACCTCGATAACTGGATCATCGAAACAGGTAACGGTTCCTGGGGTTGGGGCAATGGGGAACTGGAATACTACCAGGCCTCCAACGTATCCATAACACCGATTCCCGGCGAACCTGGCAACAATGCCCTCCGCATCACTGCCCGGCAGGAATCCGGACCCAATATCGTGGACCAGTGGGGCAATCCGCTCTCCTACACATCCGGCAAGATCAACTCCAAGTCCAAGTTCTCGCTCAGATATGGCCTGATCGAAACCCGGGTGCGCGTTCCCAACATCGATCTGGGAGGCTGGCCAGCAGTCTGGATGCTGGGCACGGCGAACTATGCCTGGCCACGCAAAGGTGAGATAGACCTTATGGAAATGGGCTTCACGGAAGCCTTTCGGGATCTGCACGACGACCACAACGGCGGCAACGGCCAGAACAACTCCACCGTCAACCAGATGGTGGGAGCCAACGCCATATTCTATTCCGAGAACGCCGTCAATCCCGGCAATCCCTCTGGAGCGGCCAGCATTTCCTGGGATCCCGACGACGACTTCTGCCGCCCCTATTATAACTACGATCCTTCGCTGGTGGAAAGGTACCTGATCTACCGCACCTATTGGGACGCCGACAGCCTTCGCTTCACCGTCACCGATTACGGCGTCGAACGCGACCTTTACACCCTCCCCTTTGCCATCGACAGCCTGTCCGCGGAATTCCGCCAGCCCTTTTACCTCATCGCCAACCTGGCCATAGGCGGCGCTTTTACCGATGCCTACAATTTGGGTGATCCGGGCAGCGGACTGCCTGTATCCATGCCCTTTCCCGCGGATATGTACATCGATTATATCAAGGTGTGGCAATGGAACGGGCAGGGAGAAGCGCATGTGGGACCGCCTGTTTTCGAAAGCGGAACTTATGGTATCTTCACAGATACGACGCCCATCGACAATGGCCTGGAGCCGGGCGTTGACGCCGAAATCTACGTCTGGGAAGGCACCTTGGCCGCCGGCAACATTCCCCCTTACGAAGGCGACAACGGCATTTCCTGGATCACCACAGGCCTGGGCTGGTTCGGCGCCGGCATCATGTCGGTCCAGCCCGTAAACCTGTTCAATTTTGGCGAGGGTTATCTGAAATTCATGATCAAGATCCCCGCCAATGTCACCTTCAAGATAGGCGTCATCGACTCTTGGGGCAATCAGAACTACGTCAGCTTTCCAGCCGGACAGACCACGTATGGACTGGTTAGGAACGGAGAATGGGGGCAGGCTTCCATCCCGGTTTCCGTACTCCGTGGCCTCTATATCGATCTGCGCATGCTGAGCTACGAGTTCGTGATCCTGGAAGAGCAGGGCGTCCAATGCCAATTTGCCCTGGACGACATCTATTGGGCGGGTGGAAGTTCTGATGGTACAGAGGATGTCGCAGCTCCGCGGCCTTTCGAATTGCGGCCAAACTATCCCAATCCGTTCAATCCGCTCACCAACATCGCTTTTGAGCTCAAGGAAGCGTCCGATGTCCGTCTGGAGATCTTCAACGTCCAGGGCCGTAAAGTGAAGACCCTGATCTCCTGGCAGTTGGCTTCCGGCAGCCATTCCGTAGTTTGGGACGGCACCGATTCCGGCAACAAACCGGTCGCCTCGGGAGTCTATTTCTACAGGCTGGAAACGGGGAAGGGCGCCGCAATCAAGAAGTGCGTCCTGCTGAAATGATGAAGAAGACCGCATCCAAGCGCTGGCTCGCGCTTCTGCCGCTCCTGCTGCTAGCTCCAGCGCTGATTGCGCAGGCGGTCCCCGTGGAACTTGTTCGCCGCCCGGACAACCAATGGCAGTTGCTGCGGGGAGGCCAGCCATATTATGTCATGGGCGCCGGTGGCGCCGGATCCAAAGAATTGTTGGCGGCCTGTGGAGCCAATACTTTCCGAACCTGGGGCGTGGGACCCGATCTTAGCCAGCAACTCGACGAGGCCCAAGCGCTTGGCCTCACCGTGATTGTAGGCCATTGGCTGGGGCACGAGCGCCACGGATTCGACTACCACGACTCTCTGATGGTGGCCGAGCAGATGGCACGCGTCCGTAGGGACGTTCTGGCTTACAAGGACCATCCGGCTGTGCTGATCTGGGCTCTCGGCAATGAAATGGAAGGCATCGGCGAAGCCGACGACCCCGCCCTCTGGACGCACATCCAGCAGCTAGCCGCCATGGTCAAGGAGCTCGATCCCCACCACCTCACCATGACTGTCACTGCTGATATCGGCGGTAAAAGGGTGGAATCCGTCCACCAATTCTGTCCGGACATCGACATCCTGGGCGTCAACACTTATGGAGGCCTGCCCTCGCTGCTCCGGCGTTACAAAGAATTGGGCGGAACCAAGCCCTATCTCGTTACCGAATTCGGGCCTCCGGGAGTCTGGGAAACCGGCCGGACTTCCTTTGGCGCCCCGCCTGAACTTACCAGCACTCAGAAAGCCGCCCTCTACAAGGAATACTTCCTTCAGGGTTGCCTCGCAGCCAGGGGTTTATGCTTGGGCGGCTGCGCTTTTATCTGGGGCAGCAAACCCGAGGCGACCGCGACCTGGTTTGGCATGCTGCTACCCAACGGCGAAAAACTCGGCGCGGTGGACGCCATGACCGAAGTCTGGAGCGGCAAAGCCCCTGCCAACCTCTGCCCGCAGATCGCCAGTTTCCACTTACTCGGTCCGGACGTGCTCAGAGCCGGCGATACCCTGCAAGTTGCTCTGGAAGCGTTTGATCCCGAAGGCGCGGAACTGAAGGTGGATTGGCAGGTGTGCACCGAAGCGCCGGATTACATGAGTTTTGGCGAAACCTGTTGGCAGCCTCTGGAACTGGGCGGCGTCATCGTCAATTCTTCTTCCGCCGGCGCGGAACTGGCGATGCCCGGCGCCGGAATCTACCGCTTGTACGTCTATGTTTACGATGGCTCCGGCGGCGCTGCCACTGCTAACATACCTTTTCAGGTCACTGGCGAACCATCCGTTCTCCGGCTCCAGCTACCCCTGGCAGTATATGCCGATGGCGAATCCCAGCCATGGGCTCCTTCCGGATGGATGGGCAATTACCAGGCCCTCAGCATGGACGCGGAATCGCGCGTTGCACCGCACAGCGGTGAAACTTGCCTGAAGTTCCACTACCAGCCTTCGCAAGATTGGGTAGGCGTGGCCTGGCAGGATCCGCCCAATAATTGGGGCGATGATCCCGGCGGCTACGACCTTGGCGGAACCAGGCAACTTTCTTTCTGGGCGCGCAGCGAGTATGGCGGTGAAGTGGTGGATTTCGGAGCCGGGCTGATTGGCTCGGATTCCCCATATCCGGACACCGTTTTCGCCAAACTCGAGGATGTGAAGCTCAGCAGCGAGTGGAAGCATTACCGGATCAGCCTCAAAGGCCAGGATCTGAGCCGGGTCCGCACCCCCTTTTACTTCACATTGGCTGGCCAGGGACGCTCTATCACCCTGTATCTGGACGATATCCGCTTTGAGTAAGGATTAAGTGTTTCACATGCTAACTCCGCGTCAATTCTTTTTCACGTTACTTATGCTAAGCCTTGGTTGTACCGGCGTTTTACAAGCGCGAGGCCAACTGGCCAATCCCAGCTTCGAAATAGCCGGTTCTGGTGGAGCGGTCTTTGGGGGCTGGGACCAATTCGGCGCGATCGGTTCATCCAACACCGCCTGGCATGGCTCAGTTGCAGCCCGGGTAAGCGGCCAGGACACCGGCGCGGCCTATGAATCCGGCTTTTGGCAGCAACTGGCTTGCGATCCCGGCGAACAGTGGGACATCAGCGGACGAATACTGATCCCATCCAGTTTTCCTTTATCCGGAGCCAGCACGGCGCGGATCAAAGTGGAATGGTTTAGCGCCGGGGGTAACTTCATAGATCTGGCGAATTATCCAGTAGCCGATGCCTCCTCAACTGTGGATGAGTATCTTTCCTTCAACCTGCTATGCGAGCCTGCTCCAACCGGAACCCAGGCAATGCGGCTCGTGCTCGCGGTGCTGCAAAGCCCGGGCGTTCCGGCCTCGGAAGTATGTTACGACCAGATAACCTGCTACAGCGCCACATCGCCAACCATCGACGACGTGCAATGGAATGACTTTCCCAGCGGCCGGATCCTGCAATTCTCGGATCGTTCATGGCGCGTCAAGGGATCGGGATTCTACGGCCCGGGACCCAACAATTTCAGCCATCAGCCCCAAAGCGTTTGGGTGGACGACGAAGACCGCCTGCACCTGACCATCAAGCAGAGCGGCGGAACTTGGTACAGCACGGAAATCACGCTCATCGACACCCTCGGTTACGGCGATTACGTCTTCACCACGCTCGGAGCCCTCGATCAGTTGGATCCGCGCGCCGTATTGGGTTTGTTCATCTGGCAATACAGCGACGTCTGGGACCCCAACTCCGCCTGGTGGAATCCCTACAACGAGATCGACGTCGAATACAGCCGCTGGGGCAATCCAGCCAACGAGATCGGCCAGTTCGTGGTGCAGCCTTGGGATTGGAGCGGCAACATCGTCCGTTTCGGAGCGGCTTTCGGCGCGCAGCAACTGTCCAGCCACGCCTTCAAATGGCTGCCCGGCAGTGTGGAATTCCGCAGCTGGTTCGGAGGCCCAGCGGACGAAACTCCCGGCAACCTGATCTTCAGTTGGAACTACTTGGGACCCCATATTCCGCGGCCCGAGCAACCCCGAGTTCACCTGAACCTCTGGTATGTGGGCAGTCCGCCGGCTTCAGACCAAGAAGCCGTGATCAGCGCCTTCACCTTCGTTCCAGCTGGCGGTGGCACTTCAAGCAACGATCCGGCAGGCGTTTACAGCCCGATCGCGCTCAGCCAGAACCATCCCAATCCTTTCCGTGACCTCACTTCGATCCGCTTCCAGCTGGATGAGCCGGGAAACGTGCGTTTGGAAGTTTTCGATATCAGAGGCAGGAAAGTGGCCACCCTGGCCGAGGGAACCAGGCAATCCGGCGAGTACAGCCTGGAATGGGACGCCTGCGGACTTGCCAGCGGGATCTATCTCTGCAGGCTGAGTTCCGGTTCCACGACCGTCAGCCGCAAACTGCTGCTGGTCAAGTAGGCCGCGACCTCAAGAATTCGATTGACACATTCCCCCGGCTGGTTTGCCTTGCTTGCAGGCAGGACTGCTCCATATAGTCCGTTTCCCCAGAATTGAAATTGCAGAGGTTTGAGCACATGGTAGGCATAGTACGCACCTACACCACAATCGGCATCGACGGCCAGCAACTGACCGTGGAGTGCGACGCCAAGGGCGAAGTCTATAACGTCAATATCGTCGGCATGGCCTCGAATGCCGTCAAGGAAAGCAAGGACCGCATCTTCGCGGCCCTGCGCAATTCCGGGTTCGACGCCGCGATCCGCCGCTTCACGATCAACCTCGCCCCGGCGGACATCAAGAAAGACAGCGCCGCGCTCGACCTCCCCATCGCCATTTCTGTGCTGCAGAGCATCAAACAACTGCCCGTGGAATACCTCACCAGGACCGCCCTGATCGGCGAACTCTCGCTGGACGGCAATCTGCGGCCCGTGAGAGGCGTGCTGCCCATTGCCCTGGCTGCCAAACGCGACGGCCTGGACGCCTTGCTGCTGCCCTATGAGAATGCCGAGGAAGCCGCCATCATCGAAGGCCTGAAGGTGATCCCCGTCACATCCCTGCGCGAAGCGGTGCAGTATCTGAAAGGCGAAGCCGAGATCAAGCCGGCAACGGTGGACAGGGACAAGATCTTCGCGGTGCTGAACGATTTCCCAGTGGACATGCACGACGTCAAAGGCCAGTACCAGGTCAAGCGCGCCCTGGAAGTTTCAGCTGCCGGTGGCCACAACCTGCTGATGATCGGACCTCCGGGCAGTGGTAAAACCATGCTGGCGCGCCGCGTGCCCACCATCCTGCCCGAACTCTCTTTGGAAGAGGCTTTGGAGGCCACCAAGATCCATTCCGTGGCCGGCTATGCCAAGGACTTCCGCAACGGGATCCTCACCACGCGGCCTTTCCGCGCGCCGCACCATACGGTGAGCGATGTCGCCTTGATCGGAGGCGGTGCGTTTCCCCGGCCCGGCGAAGTTTCCCTGGCCCACAGCGGGGTGTTGTTCCTGGACGAACTCCCGGAATTCAAACGCGGCGTGCTGGAAGTGATGCGCCAGCCTCTGGAAGACGGCATCGTCACCATTTCCCGGGCCGCCACCAGCCTCACTTTTCCCGCGGAATTCATGCTCATCGCCTCGATGAATCCCTGCCCCTGCGGCTATTTCGGCTCCCACATCCCCAACCACAGCTGCGGGTGCGAATACGGCGCGATCCAGCGTTACCGGGGACGTGTTTCGGGTCCGCTGCTTGACCGCATCGACATCCATGTGGAGGTGCCGGCGGTCGGGTATTCCGATCTCGCGTCGCTGCCTTCCGGCGACAAATCCGCGGATATCCGGGCCCGGGTCAATGCCGCCCGTGCCATCCAACGCGCCCGTTACTCCGGCGACGGCATCTTCTGCAACGCCCAGATGAATTCCAAACTTCTGCGCAAGTATTGCCAGATGGACCTCGCGAGCCAGGAGCAGATGCAAAACGCCATCGATAAACTGGGTTACTCCGCCCGGGTCTTCGACCGCATCTTGAAAGTGTCCCGTACCATCGCCGACCTCGAAGGCCTGCCCAACATCACTTCCGACCACATCTCCGAAGCCATCCAATACCGCACCCTGGACCGCAAATACTGGGGCTGAACCAGCTGGATTATGTACAGGCTGACTATGTACAGGCGGACATCGCTCTTAGGTAGTGTAGCATTCCAGTGCTAAACAGCTGTAGGATCGGAGTCCTACACTACAGCGAAGGTCTCTTCTAAATCCCGCTTCGTCGCCCTTTCAGCGCTTCAGCGAGCGCCGATACCCAGTCCCCCTTTTCACGCCTGTCATCCCGGAAACACGGAGTGTTACCCGGGATCCAGTTTGTTCCCTATTAAGATATCTTTCAACCTAAGTGGGTGATAAGTTAAGGGCATGTCATTTGGCCCCCGTTATCAATACACGGTCATTACGCGCTCATTACGGGCAAAGCGCGCAATGAACGCGCAATGACCCCGTAATGCTCGCGTGAGCCAAGACCGGAGATCGGGTCCAGACTCAAAGAATTTCCCACTGCATCTGTACGTAGGGATGGGGTCTGATTGGAAATCTCAAGTACTGGATCCCGGGTAACACTGCGTGTTCCCGGGATGACAGCACCGGGGCTGGGAGGTATTGCTGTGTCGGAGCTAGGTGGTAATGCTGTGTCATCCCGGACGCCAGGTACCCACGGAGTGGGATGGCGAGCCGGGATCCAGTCTTTTCGACTCTCGTTCAAACAAATCGAGTGTGTTAGTGAACGAAACTGCTTGCTACTGACTAACCTGCTTCAGCAGGTTTACTCCTCCATGTTTCTACCCACTCAAATTGGTAGAAAGCCAACAATAAGGTGCAAACGTTAGGAATTTCTTGACAGAACCTGTGTGCTGAGTCAGGAACGTTTCAGGGCTGGGTTAGCCGACCGGGCTGCGCGGCCGCGAATGGGGAGGCCAGATGATCCGTTACATACCTGAGTTCATTTTGCGGCAATATGCCGCGGGCTCTATGCGGGGCAGCGTTTCCGCTTATGCCTTGCTGCTGGATATCGTGGATTTCACGCGCATCGGCACCGCGCTGCAAAAGCAGGGCAAACAAGGCGCGGAAGACCTGAGCAAGATGCTGGACGAGGTATTCGGAGCGCCCATCCAAAGCGTGGAAAGTTATGGCGGCTGTGTAACCCTCTTCGCCGGCGACGCCTTCTGCACCATCTTTCCCGCTGAAGGCCAGCCCGATATCGTTTCCGCAGTAAATGCCATCGCCGCCCATTTTGCCGATCGCGCCGAATTCCCCAGCTGTGCCGGAACCGTTAAACTGCAAGTGCGGCAGACCGTCACCTACGGCGAAATCCAGTGGCAGATCTTTGCCAACGAGCTCCAGAACGAATACGTCTTCCAGGGCGAACCCATGCGCGAACTGGCGGAGCTGGCCGCCCTCAAACAGCCGCTCATCTTTTCACGCGGCGCGGCCAACAACGCGGGTATCACGCTGTTCCACCCTCTCGAGTCCGGTTTCCGTCCCCTTGCAAGGAGTTTCGCCGTTCCCGCGCAGTTTGAGCCGGTCAGCGCAGCAGCCAGGGCCGCTTCCAGTTTCCTCAATCCCAGGTTCAAAGCGGAAACGCCGCAGCCGGAGATCCGCACCGGAGCCTTTTGCTTCGCCAGTCTGGAATGTATCCCGGCAGGGGAGAGGGAAGCCGCCATAGCCGAACTGGAAAGGCTTGCCGACGACTGCCAGGGCCTCGTGAACAAACTGGACGCCACGGACAAGGGCTTGGCCGCGATCATCCTCTTCGGCTTGCCACGCAGCAGCGGCAAGACTTTGGACCAGATCTGCAAGTTCTCTCTGGACGCGCTGGACAAACTGCCCAAACTGGCTGTGGGGATCAGCTGCGGCGAGGTCATCGCGGGTTACACGGGCGCAGGCAACGCCCGCGAATACACCGCCATGGGGCATCCGATGAATCTGGCGGCGCGTCTGATGGGCAAGGCGCGTCCCGGCGAAATCCTCGCCGACGCCAATTTCTGGCAGGAGTTCTACCGCAAATACTCCTTCGATTTTCTGGGCACCCTGAACCTGAAAGGGATCGACACACCGCTGCGCTATTACAGGCTGGGCAAGCAGGCCGAGGCAGGCTCCGCAGTGCAAGTAAACAGGTTTGCGGGGCGGGAAACAGAGACCGCCTTCATCCGGGATATCGTGGAGCGCGGTCTGGCCGGGGGATCTAGCGCGGTGGTCTATGTATCCGGAGAGCCGGGGATTGGCAAGACGCGCCTGGTGCTGGAGGCTCTGGCGCCATACGCAGATTCCTGCCATTTCTTCCGCCTGGGCTGCGACGCCCTGGCCGCCAAGCCTCTGGACGCGGTCACCCAGCTCGTAAAAGCGCGGTTCTATTTCAATCCGCAGTTGCCGGCACCCGTTGGAACCGCGATGTTCCGGGCTTTGTGGCAGGAACTGGCGGCTGGAGACGCTGAACTGCAGAGGGTGGAATCGCTTATCGCCTCGCTGCTGGGCTACACTTGGGAAAACTCCGTCTGGAGCATGCTTCCGGCAGCTGATAAGCCCGGCCAGTTGACCCAGGCCCTGCTGCTGCTGTTCCATAAACTGGGTGAAAAGAAGCCCTTCCTGCTGCATCTGGACGATGGCCAATGGCTGGACGCGGAGAGTTTGGACATCCTGCGGATTTGGAGCCGGCAGAAAACTGCGCCGCTGCTGATAGTCTGTCCCTGCCGGCAACTTGAAGACGGCTCGGATCTGGATTGGGAACTGGCGGGGCATGAGAAACAAAGGCTGGAACTGGATAAACTGGGCGATTCCGCCTGCCATGCCATTATCGGAAGCATCCTGCGCCTGGAATCCGTTCCCACAGCCACCCTGGATCTCATCACCGCGCGCTCCATGGGCAATCCGCTCTTCGTAGAGCAACTTACGGCATTTTTACAGGAGAACGGCAATTTGGACGACAAAGGCGCGATCGTTCCCGAGGTGGGGCACATCGCGTCCTTCGGCATCAGCGACATCGTGGGCGGACGCATCGACAGGCTGGCGGACGAACTGCGGGAATGCGTGATCTCAGCCAGCGTTCTGGGCGCCGAATTCAACGTCCGCGCGCTTTCCCGCATGCTGAACATGCAGCTGGAGCCGGAACTGGAGGACGGGGTCAGAAACCGCATCTGGCGTCCCTTGGACGAACTGCAATACATCTTTTCGCACATCCTGATCCGCGACACGATCTATCAGCGGACGCTGAGCGAGAAACTGCAGCGCCTGCACCAACTGGCAGCCGAAGCGCTGTCAGCCGTATTTGCCGGCGATCTGGGCGAACACTCGGAAGAGATCGCGCGGCATTACGAAAGGGCTCGGCTGCCGGTCCAGGCCGCTCAATACCTGGATCTGGCGGTAAAGCGCTATCTGGAAGACGCCCAGCTAGCCAAGGCCGAAGCATGCGCCGCCAGGGCCTTCCAGATCAGGCAGGAGGAGTTCGGAGCCGAGGACGCACGCTCTGTGGCGTCGCTATCCCAAATGGCGCAGATCAAGCATGCCCAGGGCAACTATTCCGCCGCCGAAGAACTCTACCAGAGGATCGTCGAGATCCGGGAAAGGACCTTGGGATCGGAGCATCTGGATACTTTGGACGCGTTGGCCCAACTTGCGTCCCTGCATTTCGACCTGGCTCGCTACGATGGGTTGGAGCCAATATTCTTACGGATAATCGATAAACGCTCGCAGATCCTGGGTTCGGAGGATCCTGCCACAGCCCTCGCCATGGCCAACCTTGCCAACCTCTACACCCAGCAAGGCAAATTTGACCAAGCCGAAACACTGGCCAGAGATGCTTTGGAGATCATGCAAAAAACTCACGGTGGTGAACATCCAGACACCCTGGCAGCGTTGAATAACCTGGCCAACCTGCACATCTATAAAGGTGAGTGGGAGCCTGCGGAACAGCTGCTGCGCCAGGCATTGCCCGGCTGGGAAGCACTGCGCGGCAAGGAGCATCCCGACCTCGCCATGTCTTTGAACAACCTTGCCAACGTCTATCTGAACCAGGGCAGGCATGCCGACGCGGAACCTGTGTATCAGAGGGTGATCGATATCTATGAAAAGGTGCTGGGAGCCCGGCATCCCCACACGGCGATCTCCTGGTTCAACCTCGCCGCAGTCTATGCCGCAGTGAGCCGCTACGCGGAGGCCGAGCCGCTGATCCTGAAAGCCCTCGAGGTTTGGCAGGCCAACCTGGGCGCCACGCATCCCTACACGGTGATGGCCATCCAGACCCTTAGCGACCTTTATCGAGAAATGGGGGAGCAGGAAAAGTCGGAACGCTACAAGGCCATGCTGCCCGCGGAGCAAACAGCTCCCGGATAGGCCATTTCTCTGTGAATTCCAGCCCAGTTTTGCTTCTGTTTGAAGTCCAAAACGCTGATCTAGACTGCGTTAGGGGGATAATCAGGGACGCCGTTTGAACTCCAAACTCGCTACAGATGTCAGATTATAATCAGATAAAGTAGAGGATGGCGAAAATCAGGTAGGAAGGCGCTGCGCAGGCTGCCGCGTATTTGAAATCCCGGAATTTCCTGAGCGCGAACCCAGAATTCACATGGATATGCGCGGCATAGTGGCGCACCAGCTCCGCCTCGGTCATAGTTTTCGTCTAGAGTTTTACATAATCAGCCTGCGCCATCTGGTTCACGGAACCGAAAAACAGGGGATTGACGCTTTTGGAGAATTTAAGCTTGGGATAGATGGAGAAAAAGAGGATCAGGGTGGAGGTGGCGAAGAAAAGCAGCGCCACGACCGACAGTACAGCCTGCAGCGGACTGGCAAAGGAAATCACCTTGCCGGCCACATTGTAGAGGATGGCCAGATTCGCCCCCGCCAGCACCCCGTTTTTGGACTCCCCGAATTGCACCATTTCCCGGATACCCACATTGATCTTTTCCATCTCCTCCGGTGTGACTTTGCTTTCGTTTGCTGTATCCATCCTTGCTCCTTGCGCTTTGCTGAAAATATCAAGCTCATGGCATTGGAGATTTGTCAAGGGCAAATATGGGTTTTGTAAAAAACCGGGGCGGGAATTGAGCAGAGCGGGGAAAGACGCGCGTATCTTGCGATCGGTTCGTCCCGACCCATCAGTGCTCACCGGCAGAAAGAACTTGACAGAAAATCGACAATACCTGAAAATGCAAATTAGGTGCAGTTTCACCTTATGTCCATAAGAAAATAGATTGTAGATAGACTTGAAGTTTCTTGAAGGAGGAACGATGAAAAACAAGGCTCTAATCGCTCTTTTGGCACTCGTTCTGGGTCTGGCGGGCCTTTCCGCCCAGCAGAACGCCCTGGAATTCAATTCCGAAACTCCCGCCAACGACTATATCAACCTGGGCACGAATGTTTACAACCAGTTATTCAGCGGTGCCCCCGGCTTCTCATTTGAAGCTCTGATCAATCCCTCAGCCCTGACAGCCGGCAATCCACCCAACGACAGGAACAGGATCATCAACCTCCAGGTCACGAATGGCACTGTAGCTCTTTACGTAGGCCTGACTTCCAATGGCCGCCTCGAGATCGGAGCCCGCAGCGGAGCGTCGGATTCCTATCAAAGCGTGGTTTCCGCGAATCCCGTGGTCACAACGGGCACTTGGTACCACATCGCTGCAGTGGTGACCTTTGTATCTGGGTCCAAGAGCATCGTCGGCTATGTGGATGGCGTGCAGGTGTGCGCGAACAACTCCCCGTCTTTCGCCAACAACGCGTATGTAACCAATCCCACCAACACCGGTCAGGACATCATCGGGTTGCATCCCAGCCCGCTGCCCACCACTTTCGACGACCAATATTACGGTTTGATGGACGAGCTGCGCGTGTGGAACTATCCCCGCACTCAAGCCCAGATCCAGGCGGACATGGACAATGAATTGATCCTGCCGCAGACTGGCTTGATCGGCTATTGGAGATTGAACGAGACCAGCGGGTTCACCGCGGAAGACAGTTCTCCCAGCGGCATCGACGGCGCTTTGGTGAATTTCCCGCAAGAGCCCTGGGTGCCTGGCGATCCAGCCCTGCCCGTGGAACTGAGTTCCTTTACCACCACCATCAGTGCAGAGAATTTCATCAGCCTCATCTGGGTCACGCAATCTGAAACCGCCGTTGCAGGCTACTATATTTACCGTTCAGCGGACGATCAACTGGGCAACGCAGAAATCATCAGCCCAATGATTCCCGCCCATAACAGCCCCACGCAACAGATCTATAACTATACCGATAGCGACCTTTACGCCAGCGGCACTTACTATTACTGGCTGCAGAACATCGACCTGGATGGAAGCGACGCTTTCCACGGCCCTGTTTCCGCCTATTACAACACCCAGGGCGAATACAGCACACCAGAAGTTCCGCAGACCACCGAGCTCGGTGCCTTGTATCCCAATCCCTTCAATCCGCTCGTTTTCATCCCCTACAGCCTCGACAAGGCCGCCTATGTGAACATCAGCGTTTACAACAACCGCGGCCAGATGCAGCACAAGTATGACCTGGGCGTAAAAGCCGCGGGCAACTACACCATCAGCTGGGACGGCACCGACCTTAACGGCCGTCCTGTTTCCAGCGGCGTGTACCAGGTTGTGATGACCAGCGGCAAAGAAGTCTTTACCCGCAAGGCTGTGCTGCTCAAATAGCGCTGGCTGGAACTTGCTGCAGACCACACTTAAAGATCCGGCTTCGGCCGGGTCTTTTTTTGCGAAATGGATTGACATGCACAATCAGGAATCCGCTTCTTGAACGTGGCTGAACCGTGCTCTATCTGATCCTAAGCGTCCTCTGTTCAGTGCTGATCGCCAATCTCCTGATGGTGTTCAAGCGCCGCGGACAATCCAGCATCCTGCCGGTGTTTCTGGGCAACTACCTGATGGCAGCAATCTTCAGTTGGTTCAATCTGCCGCCCGGAAAGACCTTGATGCCCACATTCGACCTGCTGTTGGGAATCGCCACGGGCGCGCTGTTCCTTGCCAATTTCTGGGTCTATCAGCGCTGCATAGTGGTTAACGGACTCTCGCTTTCAGTGGGTGTGATGCGGATTGCCATGATTATCCCGGTGTTGCTGGCGGTGCTGGTGTTCCGGGAGAGTTTGAATTGGTGGAACGTTTTAGGTATTTGTGCGGGAGTGGCGGCCTTCAGTTTTCAGGCGGATCTCCGGGAACTGCGCAAGCTGCTGTGGATCGTCGGCCTGTTCGCTGTTTCGGGAATGACGGACGCCAGTTTGAAGATCTACAAGGAACTGGGGAGCGGAGTTGAACCGGCCTTTGTTCTGATCATCTTCACTTCGGCGTTCGTGTTCACGCTGCTGGCAATCGGCCTGGGGAAGGTCCCCATCGCGCTTAAAAGCGTCTTGCTGGGCTGCCTGCTCGGCCTGCCCAACCGCTATTCCACGGTGTTTTTCCTCAAGGGGCTGGATAGCGTTCCCGCAGCTCTGGCTTATCCGCTCGTGGCGGTATCGATCGTGCTCCTGAGCATCGCCAGCGACCTCGTTTTCTGGAAGAAGCGAGCCATTCTGCGCGACGCCCTGCTCTGGGGACTGCTGGTCCTCAGCCTGGTCCTGCTAAATATGCGCTGACCCGGTCACTTGGCTGGTAGGTTGGTTACCGCGCGCACGTAGTAAAAGGCCCGGGGCACGGCTTCCGCGTCCAGATATTGCGTCCCTGAACTAAAGCCCAGATAGGCGTAGGTGCCGTTGGGTTCGGTGGCGCGGAAGATCTTGTATCCCGCGGCATTTGGGACTGATGACCACACAATGGATGTCCCAGTTGGAGACTGGCTGATCTGGCTGATCTGCGGAACGGCCAATTGCAGGGGAGCCAGGCCCAAGCGGATATTGGGGCGCCAATTGCGGACTGAGCCGCCGGTGAAAACATCCGTCAGGTTGGCGGTATCGCTACCGGACCGGATGTAGCCGTTGTTCAGCGACGTCGTCTGCAGCGTACCGGAGTTCGAGTAGTTTGCCAGCATGCCAAAGGCGGTGTCGATCACGATGTTGTCGATACCATTCCAGAGAAACGGCGAGGAGAGGTTGAGCATGTCATAGCCTCCGACAGCAGGCATGTATGAGGCATTGCTGTACACGGTCTGCATATCGGTGGGAGAAATCCAGGAAGCGGAGTTGGCGGAACTGGTATGCTTCATGCGGACCACGAAATTGACCAGCGCGAGGTTGGGCGCGGCAACCGGGAAAAACCCAAACTGCGTGATATAGGCCGGTCCGGCAATACCGGCGGCCTCTAGTTCTGCGGCGGTGTAAACGGATTGGCCGTGAATGCTCTTGTAGGTGTTGCTGATCGGGCTTAGGGTGTTGCTGTTCGTGGACGTCGTACCGGAGCCCAGGACAACAAAGGCAAGCTCGCTGGGAATTGCTTGCACAATGGCGGTAGGCTCAGATTGCCCGCCGGCGAACAGCGCGATCAGATAGTAGCTATAGGTTGTGCCGTTCACCACCGCGTAATCTGTGTAACTAAGTCCGGTGACCGTGGCCAGCAGCGCGCCATTCCTGTGGATTTGGTATCCGGTGGGGGTTCCGGATACAGGAGCCTGCCAAGCCAGGTTAACATAGCTATTGCCAGCTGAGGCAGTCAGGTTTTGCGGCGGGGCGTAATACACGGCGTTGGGCGGCAGGATTATGTGGTCCAGCCAGGCGCAGTCGCTGCCTCCGGTGGTATTGGTGTCTTTGGCGTAAGTCCAGTTAAAGGAATGCGCCCCAGCTGATACAGGATAGCTTTGAAGCGCCCAGCTTCCTGCTCCGGACCACTGTCCCTGCTGTACTCCGTCAATGTAAAAAGTCAGAAAATCCCAGCCGGATTCCGAGGACACTTTTTGATAGAAGGCAATGGTTCCCGCGCTTGTAACATTCAAGGACAGGATCAGGCTGGTGGACGCGCTGTCGCCTATCGGACCAGACTTCGCGGCGTAGGTTCCAGAGAATTTCTCCGAACTTTGCACCGTCCAGGGTATGGAACTGGAGTTATTCCAAGGATACAAGGTGAAATCGCCCGTTTCAAAGCCTTCATGGGGAGGCGCCAGCAGATAGACCGAGACGGTCCGCACCGCTTGAGTGGCGCTGTTGTCCGTGGCGACAACCTTGATGGTGTAAGATCCTCCGCTGTAGCCGTTGGTGTTCCAAACCCAGGAGTAGGGAGTACTGGGGTCTGTGTACTGCAGAGCGTCGTTGATGTAAAAAGCCACTCCAGTGACTGTTCCGTCGGCATCAGAGGCGGTTACGCTCACGGTTACATTGCTGTTCAGGTTGAAGACAGATCCATTGGCAGGTGAGTCGATAGTACAGCTGGGAGCTCCGGGTATGGGATTGCCGAGTACAAAGCTGATGGTGCTGCCGGCCGAGCCGATGGAGCTGATCTGTAAACCGCCGGCCGATCCGTTGGTGAGAAAGGGAGTGGGGTTCGTGGTGGAGTTGATCGCCGTCCTGCCTGTTTCCAGGCTGTAATTGGCGGCGGAAACGGTACCGTTCACCGTGGTGGTGCCGTTGGGACGGTAGAGATACACTTCGTCCGGAGGGCCGTCCGCGTTGCCGTCACCAACCGTCGTGTTGATCCTGTATACCAGCAATCCACTCCCGGGGATGCTGCTCTCGAAAGTACCCGTGTCCCGCCTGTATTCAACTACGAAATACTCGGTGGTCGAGTTGGGCGAGGGGATCTTGTAGCAGTTGTTGGTGGAGGAAACCAGAGGATTGAGGGTGTAGGTGCCGTCCACGGTCAAAGTGGGGATGGAGGCGATCCAGTGGCCATACTTGTATTTCATGAACGCGCTCATATGCTGGGGCGGATTGGTGTCGTTTTCCATCAAGTCCCAGGAGCCGACTGTGCTCAGGCCGTCGTAGCTGTAGTGGTAAAGGTCTGGCGCGCCGAGAGAATGGAACATTTCGTGGCAGAGGACGCCTACGCCGCTGCTGGCCAAGAAGTCGGAGAGTTGAAAGTTGAAATCGTAAACCCGCTTGCTGTTGATGTACACGTAGCGGTCGTAGATCGACCATCGGTGCGGCCAGAGCAGTTCCGCCCAGCCATCCGAACTGCCTTTGATGACGAAGCAGACGTTATCGACCAGGCCATCGTTATCGCCATCCAGGTTCAGGCTAGTCGGGATCTGGGCGCTGACTCCGTTAATCGCGTTGGCCAACAGTGTGAACTCCCGGTCAGTCCGCTCCGCATCGCCATTGTAACCGATCGTGTTGGACGTGCTATATGGGCTGTAATAGGCCCGGGGATGCGAATCCTGCCAGGAAACGACCATCGTGGAAGGTGTGGGATAGAAGGAAGTAGGGATGCTGAGCGCATTGTAGGACGCTTCCAGGAAATAGGATTGCATCGTGTTTCCGGTGCTGCCGTTGAACATGGAACTGTAGGTGGAAATCGACTGGCCGAATTCTGTCTGGTCGGAAAAGCGGATGAAGATGGCGAGATTGTTCAAGGTTCCCGATGTGGGCGCCCTGCCGCTTCCTGCAGCTTGGAGTTGGCTTTGGGCGATCCTTCTTTTTTCTTCGATCTGGGCGGCTGGGATTCTGGCCCAGGGCGTCAGTTTCGCCGCCGATGGATCATCGAGTCCAGCCTGCAGATCCGTGAACACCAGTTCTCCGGATGCGGAGCTATCCAGATAGACGTACCAGCCCGCGTCGTTTTGCCTAACGGTGTAGCCGTTCTTGTCGTGCAGCCAGTTGTAATATTCGTCGCCGCTGGCGAAAAGTTCTAGTTTGGTGCCATCGGGTTGGGCAAGGTTTACCGGCTGAAACCGGAGAAAGGCTCCGGAGAGCAGGCTAATCGCCGCAACGAACAGGCAGAGGGTGGCAGTGTGTTTCAAATTCAGGCGCATTCTTACTCCTGGCAGTTTATCTCATCGCTTTCCCTGCTATCTTCACCGGAAGGATGCCATCCTACCCGGCCTTTCAGCCTGGAATCGAGTCTATAAGACCAGATTCATTGCCGCCGGAATCTGTCAACCTCAAAGTTCGACCGGCCATATATTGCATGGGCTTGCCCAATGCAGATGAATCCGGGTGGGGCGTTCAAGGGGAACGGCAGGTGCTGGATGCCCAGAACGCTCGTGGGGACTACGCTACAGCCCCCCGTAAAAAATAGTCCCAACACTCCAGGACTTTCATCCGTTTGATTAATAGAAACCAGCCCATTAGGAGAAACAATGAACAAGATCAAAAGAAGCCCTTACCCGATGTCGAACGCCGAACTTTCTGACAGCGGTTCCAAGCCGATAGATAGCCAGCATTCCGGGAGCCCGAACGCCAGCCCCCATTTGACCGCCGTCAACATCCTCAGCGCCTGGAACCAGCGCCGCGGCTACCTGCTCAGGCCCGTCCTGCGTTTGCCCTGAGCCGCAAGTTTTATCCGCTTTCCATGTAAGAGCCGGGAGTCCGCTCCCGGTTTTTTGTTTCTTAATCGGGGGCAGCGCGCATTTGAACCAGGGCAGGATATCTAGTAAAGCCATCCATAAACGCAGACCGCATCTGGAACAAGCAAGAGGCGGACAAGCCTGTTACAGCCAGCATAACTTATTGCACGGCAATTAAATTCCTTTACAGAACCGCCCTCCCGGCAAAACTGTCCTCAAAACAACAACAAGGACCATCCCAAGTGACAAAATTCACCGACATCATCCTGCCCGAACCGCTGTTACGCGCAGCGGCGGATCTCAATTACGAAACACCCACGCCGATACAAGCACAGGTCATTCCCTGGCTGCTGGAAAACGACGCCGACCTCATCGCCCTAGCTCAGACCGGTACAGGCAAAACAGCCGCTTTCGGTTTTCCCGTGCTCAGCCAGACGGACATCGAAAAACTGGTGGTCCAGGCCATCATTCTATGCCCAACCCGCGAACTTTGCCTGCAGATCGGACACGACCTGCAGTCCTTTTCCAAGTATATGCCGCGCATCCGTTCCACCGTGGTTTATGGCGGCGCGCCCATCTACAAGCAAAAGGAAGCCCTCCAGTCCGGTGTGCACATCGTGGTCGGAACGCCAGGCCGGGTCAACGATTTCATCCGCCAGGGCGTGCTCAAACTCGATACCGTCAACCGCCTCGTCCTCGACGAAGCCGACGAAATGCTGAACATGGGCTTCAAGGAAGATCTGTTCGAGATCATGAAGCATACGCCCGCCCAAAAACAGACCTTGCTCTTTTCCGCCACCATGCCCAAAGAAGTCGCCAAACTCGCCCAGACCTTCATGACCGATCCGCACCAGATCACGGCCGGAAACCAAAACCAGGGCGCGGATAACATCCAGCACTACTACTACAAGGTACATGCCCGAGACAAATACAAGGCCCTGAAACGCATCGCGGACATGAGCCCCAAAATCTACGGCATCATTTTTTGCCGCACCCGCAACGAAACCCAGGAGATCGCCGATAAACTGCAGCACGATGGCTACAACGCCGATGCCCTGCACGGCGACCTTTCGCAGGGGCAGCGCGAACTGGTGATGAGCCGCTTCCGCTCCAAATACGTCCAATTGCTGGTGGCGACTGATGTGGCGGCACGCGGACTCGACGTGGACGACCTCACCCACATCATCAATTACAGCGCACCCACCGAACCGGACATCTATATCCACCGTTCCGGCAGGACAGGCCGCGCCGGAAAAAGCGGAATCTCGCTCACCATAATCCATTCCAAGGAAATCGCCGCGCTGAAAGCCATGGAAAAGCGTCTGGGACGCGAGATCATACCGGCGAAAGTGCCGGGCGGACGCGAAATCTGTGAAAAACAGCTCTTCCACTTCATCGACACTGTGGAACGCATCGAAGTGGACAACGCCCAGATCGATTCCTTCCTGCCCAATGTGTATAAAAAACTCAGCTGGCTGAGCCGGGAAGAACTGATCCAAAGATTTGTCTCCGTGGAGTTCAACCGTTTCCTCAATTACTACAAGGACGCCTCAGACCTGGATTTTGGACCTGAGCAGGCCAGCCGCGAGGAAAAGAAGTCCTTCGCCTTCAAGACCTTCAAACTCTCCCTAGGCTACGCCCAAAACCTCACCAAACGCGAACTGATGCGCTATATCAACCAGCTCAAGGTCACGCGCAGCATTGAGATCGGGCAGATCGATATCTTTCCGGATTTCTGCCTGGTGGAATTGGACGCCGAATACGCGGAGCAACTGCTGAAAGCCTTTGCCCGCCACAAATACAAGGGCATCCCCGTCAACGCCGCGCTCGGAGAGCCAGCCCGGCGCAACAAACGGCGCTGAGTCAGGACTAGGGGCTAAGCCCTTATGTAAGGGCATTAAGGGAGGCTCTCTTGCCAACCAAATGGGTAAGGTTTGCCAGAATTGGTTCAAGTTGATTCTGAGTAAGCAAGCCCCGGAGGATGCGACAGACCATAGCGGTGGGTGCGAGCGACAGAGGAGCGTAGCCCCCCGGCTCAGCATCGTAGACATAGTTGGAGCCCCGGAGGGTGCGACAGAAAATCCTTAACTCTGCGCCAGGCGTCAGTGCAAAATGCGTTTGCTCAGATTCCCTACAAGCATTGCCTGATGTTCTTGCTATACTGTGGCCGGTTCTTGTGATTATTCCTTGTTCGACTTTTCCATACTTGGATTTTCTGTCGCACCCTCCGGGGCTTAGTGACATGGGTGGGATTACGTTTCGGGTGTCTTCGCTCCTGCGTCGCTCGCACCCACCGCTATAATCTGTCGCACCCTCCGGGGCTCATCCACCTGATTTTAGATAGGCAGATATCATACCTCAGCAGTTAATACAGCAGGATATTTTCCCGGCTCCATGGCGTAGCGGATCACCTGCTCGATGTCCTGCAGAGGCAGCGCGTCGGCGGTCTTGAAGTTTATGCAGCCTTTGCCCGTTTTGATGGCGGGGTGTTTGCGCTTGAATTCCGCGATCATCGGAATCGCCTCGGAATACAGCGTGACTCCGCCCTTCCAATAGCCCAGGCCCACCCATCCGGGCTTCAGCTTGTGCATGAGGATGTGGTAGGAGATCTTCTGCTCCGCCTCGGGATACAGGCGCAGGATCGTTTCGTGCAGATACAGGATCACCTTTTTGCGATCGTCTGTGGCGGCATCGATATAGTCTCTGAACTCAGCGGTCATGGCTCGTTTCCTCGCGATTACAGCATTATTCCTTCTCTGGTTTTCCAAGTGGGTTCTCTCGATCATCACGCCCTAATTGCGCGCTCATTACGGGTTAAGCGCGCAATGAGCGCGCAATGAGGGCGTAATGATAACGGGAGATAGGGCGGAATGGACCGGACCCGGCTTAGGTAGCTGAAAATCAGGCTCGGCGCTATTGGGCCTTGATGTATCCCGCGATGGGCACGAATTCGCCCAGGTTGTTGTAGAACCACGCGCTGCCGTTTTTGGTCTGCAGTCTCACAAAGGATTCCGGCGCTCCAACGGCGCGTCCGGTGTTTGTGTAGATGCGTTTTACGTAAACTTCGCAGCTGTCACCTGGCTTGGACCAGGCCAGCAGCTCTACCGGCACGCCTTTGAAGTTCTGCAGGAAAACGCGAAAATCCTCCAGAGGCAGAGGTGTTTCCTGGGCTTTCTTCTCCTTGAGGCTCTGCAGCGCCGCGTAAGCCGGGATCAGCAGCGCGGCCAGCAGCAACAAGGAAATGATCACTTGAAACGCTTTCATGGTTTCTCCAGTTTATTCCTGGCGTTGGTCAGATCTTGACGCTGACATTGATGTTCTTGAACCGTGCGGGCGCAACGCCATGGGAAAGTTGCATGATCTGGCCGGGCTCGCCTTTGCCGCAATGGAAGGTGCTGTGGTAGCCCCATTCCTCGGGTCCGCAGATGCGGTCGCAGGCGTTCCAGAAGTCCTTTGTAATGCCAAAATAGGTAGGCTCCTTCACTATTCCGGTGATTTTGCCGCCTTCGATCCGGTAGCCGATCTCGGTGGTGAACTGGAAGTTGTTGCGGTTGTCGTCGATGCTCCAGGTCTTGGTGAAATCCAGCAGGTAGCCGTGTTCGGTATCCGCTATCAGCTCGTCCAAACTGCCTTTTCCGGGCGCCAGGCAGAAATTGGTCATGCGCACCAGCGGAAAATCGTCAGCATAGGACGCCTTCATGTTGGACGAGGGTTCCAGGCCCAGCAATTCGGCTATTTGGCGCGAGGTTTGCTGGTTGACCAGGATGCCTTCTTTGATGATGTCCACTCGTTTGCCGGGTACGCCTTCGTCGTCCACAGGATGGAAACCGAGGCCCTGGGGATCGGTGCTGTCGCTGTAGATGTTCACGATGGGTGAGCCGTATTGAAAAGTGCCGAGCATTTCCGGTTTGATGAAGGTTTTGCCGGCGTAAGAGATCTCCATGCCAAAGATGCGGTCGGCTTCAGTGGCATGGCCCACGGATTCATGGAGTTGCAGGGCCAGATGGCCGTTGGCGATGATGATATCGGCCCTTTCCTCTTCAATCACCGGAGCGCTGAGCAGATCGGTGGCTTCCTTGATGATGCGGCCGGTGTTTTCAGGGAATTTCTGCCGGTGCAATAGTTCAAATCCGCCACGTCCCGCGCTCATGTGTCCAGGCCAGGTGCGTGACATTATTTGCGAACCTTCGGCAGCCACGACTTCCATCACCGGAAGTGTGTTGTAATACGAGGTGTGGGAAAAGGTTCCTTCGCTGTTGGCGTAATACTTTTCCTGCTTCATGAACTGCGCGGAGACCATGGAATGGACGATCTTTCCGGCAGGTTTGAGGGCGGTGGCGAGTTCGGCCAGATAGGCGGTCTTTTCCTCTTTGGGCATGGCGAAGGGATCTATCTCGGGTTTGTGGTGGTGGGAGGCCTGGATGGGGTTCAGAGCGGGAAAGGAGACCTTGCCCTTCGTGAAGTTGCTGCCCTGTCGGGCGTTTTCCACCGCGGTCTTAATCAGGCGGTCCAACGAGGCTTCCGTAAAGTCTTGCGAGCCGGCAAAGCCCCAACAGCCATTGATCAGGACCCGGATGCCGATCGCGGTGGAATCCATGCTGCTGCCGTAGCCGCGCATGAAGCCGTTTTGGAAATAGATGCCTTCGGTATCGGTGCGGGACACGCGGACATCGGCGAAAGCGATTCCGGGCAAGGCCAATTTACTCAGGGTTTGTTTGATAAGTTGTTCCATGGCGAACTCCTAAATGGTATGGGTGGAAGAAGATACGTTGAATTCCCGGACGTAAGCGTGGGGCGCTTTCACCGTTTCCACGTCGAAGTTTTCATAGTTTCCGGAGAAGGGGATGGTGTAGCAGCGGTTTTCCAGCGCTGCGACGTTATTCAGGATGCGCTCGATGCGTTCGGTGAAGCGGAGGTTGTTCACCACCTTGGTGATGGCGCCGTCCTCGATGAGGAAAGTGCCGTCGCGGGTGAGCCCCGTAAGCGATGTCTCGCGCGGATTGATGAAGTTCATGTAGTGCAGGCTGGAGATGTAGAGGCCTTTTTTGACGCCGCCGATCAGTTCGTCCAGGCTCTTTTCGCCGGGCGCGATCTTCATACAGGACGCGGTGTTGCCGTTCTTGGGCTGTCCGGTTTTGTGGGCGAAGTAGTTGTTGGTGAAGAAAGCGCGGAACACGCCTTGTTCGATGAGGGGCAGCAGGCGGTAGATATGGCCGTCCGAACCGTAGTCCTGGTGGATCATTTCGGGGTCGGAAGGGTCGTCGGTGATGGAAATGCTTTCGGGGAAGACCTTCTCACCGACCTTGCCTTCAAAGAAGCTGCTGTGCTGGTCCAAAGCCCGCGCGCTCATTCCATAAGCGAGGTATTGGACAAATTCCGCCAGGCAGCGCGGCGCCAGGATCACGTCGTAGTGTCCGGGTTCGACGTCGATGACCGGGTTGGCGCAGTACTTGATCTTTTGCACCAGGCGCTCGGTGAAATCCTGGTCGTCAAAGTACTCGAAATCCTCTCCGCCAAAGGTTTCCAGCACGGTGATCTGGGAGGCGTTGTGCACGGCTTTGATCTCCAGATAGATGGGCGAAGTGGCGCTGCTTTTATCCAGTCCGTTGCTGTTCACCAGGCGGTACTTCTGATAGTTGCAGACGAAAGTGCCGAAGATGTCAAAATTATACATGGAAGCAGCGGCGGAGACGTTAGCCAGGATGCGGGTCTTGAGGCTGAGGGGGATGGCTTCGATGTTGTTCTTGACTGTGCGTGGCTTGGCCAGCGTTGTGTCGCTCTCCAGGTTCACGAAGTCCGGGTCTTCCGGCAGTTTGTCGATGATGTCCAGAGCGCCTTGCAGCGCTGCGTCTATCTTCTCCCGGTCCGCATTGTCCACCAGGAAATTGAACGACTTCTTGCCCTTGTAGATGTTCACGGAGAGCTGCGTGTTGTCCTTGCTGATGTTGTAATTGGTCTGGCTGTGGTAGAAGCGCAGGAAGTCCGTGGACCAGAACCGCTTGACGATTTCGTATTGCAGTTCGGGATGGGCATCGAGGACGCTTTTCAAGTACGAGAGATTATCCATAAATCCTCCAGGGATGTTACTTTAGATCCAGGTGGTGCTGTTGTGGCGGCGTTTGGGGTTGGTGCTGCGCTTCAGGAAGGAGCCCGCGGCAGTTGCCGCCTTGCCACCCGAGAAGGCCTTTCTGCCGCGCAGATAGACGGAATCGATGCTGCCCATGATCTGGCGTGAAGAGCCGTCCGGGTTTTTGCACTGCGTCGGCTTGTGGGGGTCGTAGATTACGAAGTCGGCGTCTGAACCGGCTTCCAGGCAGCCCTTGGCAGGATAGATGCCGAGGCGTTTGGCAGCGTTCTCGCTGGTCATCTTGATCACAGTGGCCAGAGGGAATTTGCGTTTGGCCCACAATTCCTCCAGCGCCCAAAGATAGGACCAGGGCAGCAGTTGTTCCGGTGCGCCCCGGAATGCCTCGGAGCAGTCCGCAGGCTGGGCTCCAGATTCCACGTTGTTGGAAAGCATGTAGATCTTGTTGGTGCGCAGCAGGTCGAAGAAGATCTCCTCATAGTCCACCAGGTCGGTCGGCATTCCCAGGTCCAGTTTGGAAAAGAGCTTCATGAGGTCAGCCAGGCACATGGAAAAGGAAATATCCGAGCGTTTCGAGATGGAATTGATGAATTCGATGGTGGGATAGGAAGCGATGCGCGGAATATGAATAGGATTTTCCTGCATGCGGCGCAATAGTTTCTTGATGGCAGCGCTCTGAGCCTCGAAGCTGAATCCGGTGCCCTGCTCCTGGTCGTAACCCTGGAAAGCGAAGGCGGTGTCGCTCTCGTAGATCTCCATGAACAGGTCCATGATCTCGGAGAAACTCAGCGCCACCAAAGCTGGGTTCGGGGAGGGATTCATCAAGGCCAGGCCTGCGGCTCCCAGATTCCACAGTTCCAGGGCGGCTTCAGCGTGATAGGGATAATCGGCCATGTTGACGTTGCCCCACAAGCCCATGTCCACATAGGAGTTGGCATCGATCAGGCCGGCCATGTGCTTGAAATCCGCGCTGGTAAAGATGGGTTGGGGATTGAAGTAGCTGAGTTCCACTAAAGTGGTCCAGCCGCCGCTCAACGCCGCTTTGCTTACCCGGGCCAGGATTTTGCCGGGATCCTTCTCCGCGATGATGTGGCTGTGCGCGTCAACTCCGCCAGGCAACAAGATTTTACCGCCGAGGTCGATCACTTCCGATACGTCCTCTGTGTTGGGAATATCAGCGGAGATCCGCTGAATGGTCTCGTCAAACAGGACGTTGACCTTTTTCAGGGCCGTGGAGGAAGTGGGCAGCGCAGCATTGGCTAACAGTTTCATCGGATCCGGTCCGGGTGCTGATGCTGCATCAGGCAGGCAGGGCCTTGCGGGCGCTCATTGCTTACAGTGGAGGATTGGCT
The DNA here is from genome assembly GCA_027318475.1 of Candidatus Cloacimonadota bacterium. Classification (GTDB taxonomy): domain Bacteria; phylum Cloacimonadota; class Cloacimonadia; order Cloacimonadales; family Cloacimonadaceae; genus Syntrophosphaera. Next base: position 38,423 of record DAHVPC010000001.1, read on the forward strand.
TCTCTTAGGTAACTTTTGCATCACATCTCATTATTTAGTTTTTCCCAAACTGCTAGTACATATTTCCCACTCTCAAAATCTGTCAAGCTATTAGTCCCGGAACTGGAGTAAAAAGGATGGTGAAGGCAGGTTCCGGGAAGCTTAGTGAGGACGTGAAACTGAGGCCAATAGGGGAACGGAGTCTTTTTAGCCCCCAAAACAAAAAAGTCCGCGAGGGACTTTTTTGCAATCCTGGTTGGGGTTTTTACAGTATATTACTTGAGGATAAGGGTTTTCTTGGTGGAAGTGTAACGCCCCTGATGGTTGACCACGACAAGGTATTTGCCGCTGGGAACACAGATCCCGTCGTCGCCGATCCGGTTCCAGGTCAGGGAAATCTGATTTTCGGCAGGACCCCAATAGAGGGTTTTTACTATCTGGCCGGTTTCGGTTTCGACGTTGACGCCGATGCTGGCAGGATTGTTGAATGAAAGCGTGATCACAGTGTATTTATCCATCGGATTGGGGTTGATCGTAATTTGATCCAGCACCTCGGCGCTTCTGGCAGATAAACTAATTGCAGCCAGCAACAGCAGGCTGAGCAGAGCAGTTGTATACAGTGCCTTTTTCATGATGGACACTCCTGTTTATTGATGCCTATTTGAAAAAGCAAGTTTCATTCCGATTCTTGCGGAAATGTTTGATCCGCAAGCACGATAGCGCCTAAAACTCCGGCGCGGTTGCCCTCGCATGCCCCTTCCAGAGCGGTCGCGGAGCGGTTTATCTCCGGCAGCAGGCTTCTGATCGCGGCGAACAGCTGCTCCGGAGGATAAAGGTTTCCATCCATAGCGCCGCCACCCAGAACCACCCGGTCCGGATCCAGCAGCACGATCAGGTTCGCAATGCCCCTCGCCAGGATCGTCATTCCTTCCTGGATAATCTCACCAACCCTGGGAAAACTTTCACGGGTGGCCAGGATGCCCAACAGGCCGTCCTTGGGACTGCAGATATCTCCCAGTTCCCCAATGATCCTACGCCGGATTCCGTCCACCGAGGTGTAGGCTTCCAGGCAGCCGTTGCGTCCGCAGGTGCAGGGAACGCCCTGCTGGACGCTGATGATGTGGCCAAGTTCCATCGCCCATCCATGCGCGCCATGATAGAGCCTGCCGCCGTTTACCAGTCCGCAGCCGATTCCGCTGCCCACGGTGATGCCCACGGTAAGCCCCTCTGAACCGCGCAGCCAGGCCTCGCCCAAGGCCATCAGATTGGCGTCGTTATCGCTGGCGACGGGTATTCCCAAATGGGCAGGGACGAGTTGGCGGGGATCGTGGCCCACCCAGAAAGGCAGGTTGGGATTGACACCGGCCAGGAGCATGCTAGCCCGGTCGATGGTGCCGGGAGTGCCGATGCCGATAGCCCGGATGCTGCCGGATCCTGTCAGGGATTCACAGTGGGCCAGGATATCCTGAACGGTGCCTTGCAAGCAGGCCAGGGAGCGCTGGGCAAGCTCTTGTTTGGAGAAGAACTGTAAACCCAGTTGACAATCGCCGAAGCCGTATTTGATGCTGGAGGCTCCGATGTCCAAGCCTAAGAGGAATGTATCTTTGGTTGACATAGTAAAAAAATGGGGTGGGTGATGGGAGTTGAACCCACAACGCCCGGAACCACAATCCGGTGCTCTGCCATTGAACTACACCCACCACAAAGTGGCTGATATATCCAGTATGATTCAGGAATTTATGGCACGCCAGAAGGGATTCGAACCCCCGACCCGCAGCTTAGAAGGCTGCTGCTCTATCCGACTGAGCTACTGGCGCAGGATGAGTCTGGTAGCGGCGCAGGGATTTGAACCCCGGACCTCCGGATTATGATTCCGCTGCTCTAACCAGCTGAGCTACACCGCCACGTGCACATATATACAAAATCCGGCGACTGGCGCCGGCATAAAAAATGGTAGCGAGGGAAGGACTCGAACCTTCGACCTTCGGGTTATGAGCCCGACGAGCTACCAACTGCTCCACCTCGCGTCATTGTTGTTCCATAAATTTGAACCCCCGGTTTTTTGTCAAGCCCAAATTTCACTGCCTGAGCCAAGCTGGGTGCGTGCTATCCTGAACAAGCAAGGTAATCGTGCTAACCCCCGACCCCAGATCCAGGCCTCGCTCCCGTTATCATTGCGCCGTCATTGCGCGCTCACTACGGGCAAAGCCCGCAATGAGCGCGTAATGACGGCGCAATGCTCGCGGGACTGCTGTCACAAGTGCAATTGAACGGTTAGCGACACTGAGTTACAGATGGTTCGAGTAGATTTAGAGGTTCTCTTCCAAACCGAGGAGGTTAGGATTCGGTATATGGCAGAATTGGGTTGGGGACGTCCCGTTGCCTCAGAGTCCGCAGGACTCTTCAGAAGCCGGCTCCGCCGACTCTGTCGACCCGGAGGTCGACAGCCCAAAAAGCAGGATTCGAACAGGGTTGTTACTGCTCAGTATCCTTTTCGTTTGAAAGGAAGCCTTCCTTTTCAACATTAAACCTCTAACTGGCAGCGCAGCGAAATCACACCGCCCCCACAAAAAAACAGACGGCACCCCGGTCGTCAGGATGCCGTCATTAGCGTTGAAAGCGGGATGTTATTGGACTATTCCGACCACCAGTTTATTGCCGTCAACGTCCAGAACGGTTACTTTGGCGTTCAGTTCGACAGCTGAAGCATCTGGGGTGATGGCCACCCATTCCTCGCCGCCGATCTTCACGTAGCCTTTGCCGTCAGCCGGGATGGCTTTGGTGATGAAGCCGGTTTTGCCTTTGAGTGCGTAGACGTTGGTTTCGCTGCCTGGATGCCGCAATACTTTTTTGCCCACCTTGCGGGTGAACAGGAAGGCGATGAAACTGAGCACGGCGAAGGTGACTATCTGCAGAGGGATGCTGGCGCTGTAGAAATGGAGGAGGCTCAGCAGGCCGGTGACGATCGCGCCGATGCCCAGAGCAATGAAGAAGAACGCCGGATCGAAGATCTCGATGATCACAAAGAGGATCCCGAGAATGATCCAGACATGCCAGGGCTCGATGAAGTTCATGGTTTCTCCCCGCGTTATTTTCCGGAGGGCGCTTGCTTGTTGTCCTCACCCTCTGGCGGTGTGGTTGGTTTGCCTTTGTAAATGCGTTTGACCTTCCGTTTGCCGCTGCCATAGCCGTAACGGTTGTAATAGCGGTTGGCGTAGTTCCCATAACCGTAACTGCCGCTGGTGCCGCTCATACTGGTGGGTAAGCCTTTCACGCCCATCAGGGTTAAAAGGTACATCAGCAGTTTTGTGCCGTAGTAGGCGATGATGATGCCGAAGAAGATCACCAGCAAGGCCTTGCCCAACTGGATCAGGAAGCGGTTGACGATGGAGATGTTCCGGCCCATGACCGGCAACAGCTGGACGTAAAGCAGCGTGGTATCGGCCTGGCGGAGAATATCCACGGTGTTCTCCAGTTGCCGGATCTCTTCGTTGATCTTGTTTTTAGCTGCCGAGAGGTCGCCGAAATTGGTGGTCATCGTACCCAGCAGGCTCAGTTCTTCGCGTTTGTCGGCCAGGATGGATTCCTCGGTGCTGAGTTTCTTGGTGACCAGAGCGGTGTCCACGATCTCCTTATGCTCTTCGATGTTGCCCAAAGCGGAAAGTTTCTTTACCAGATCCGGAACCATCGCTCCCCGCACTCTGAAAATATAGACGCCGTAGCCGGGTTCGGTGGATTTGAGCAGCGGCCTTTCCCCAGCCACGATGTAGCTGTCGATGATGGAGTTGATGTTTTGCAGGGCGGAACTGATGTCCGTGCAGCGGACCTTGACTGTGGCTTTGTTCAGCGAACCGCTGTCCCGGTATTGGGCGTTCGGCCCGCGTAAGATCTGGTCGAAGCGGGGTGCAATATCCCGTTGTTTCTGAGTCGTCAGACCCGCATAGGCAAGAGCGACGAAGATCACTAGAATCGCGAGCCCTCTCACTCTCTGTTTAGACATTCTGGCCATACTAACCTCGTGTTTTATATTTTTCTACTAGTTCTTGAGCATGCTTTAGCGAGATCCCGGAAACATCGCCGGAAAGCATCCGGGCCAGTTCTTCCAGCCTCTGCTTGCGTTCCAGCGGGATCATCCGGATCACGTTCTTGCGTTTTCCCGCCTCTTTCTGCAGAGCGATCTGCTGATGCGCGATGGCGGCGATCTGCGCCAGATGCGTAATGCACAGGATGCGGTGGCTTTGCGCCAGGCGGAAAATGAACTGCGCCACATATTCTGCGGTTTTTCCACCGATCCCGGCATCGATCTCGTCCAATATGATCAGTTTTTCTTCAATGCGTTCGGACAGCACTTTCTTGATGGCGAGTAGGATCCGCGAGAGTTCGCCACCGGAAGCCACTGCGGAAAGCGGTTTTAACTCGCTGCCCCGGTTCGCGCTGAAAAAGAACTGGCAATTGTCCTGACCTCGTTGGGTACACGAATCAAGATATTCAGGAATTAGGATTTTATCGGCGGCAATCTTGTCAATGATTATCTTAAACTGTGCTTCGGGAATGGAGAGCAGGCTGATGTTGGCAGCCAGTTCCGAGGCGAGTTTTTCGGCGGCTTGTTGCCGGGACAGGCTGAGTTTGTCGCCTAGGGAACGCAGTTGGACAAAGTCGGCCGCGGTGGATTGCTCCAGTTTCTGGATGCGGACTCCCAGGTCGGCAAAGGCGTCGATCTGGGCGGCCCGTTGTTTGAACAGCTCCAGAAGCGCGTCGATGTTTTGAGCCTTGTGTTTGTGCAGCAGGGCGTTGATTTCGTCCAGGCGTTCCCTGACAGCATCCAGTCTGCGGGGATCCTGGGAAACGCTCTGGTTGAGTTCGTTCAGCCCCGAAGCCGCTTCCGCGATCATTTCCAGGCACTCGGACAGGGTCTGGCCCATTTGGCGCAGCCGTTCATTGACGGCCGTAAAGCGCGCCAGATTCACCACCGAGCGGTTGATCTGGCTGTGGACGCTGTCTTCGCGGTCGTAGAGGTCGTAGGCGGCGCTGGCAGCGATCTCGCTGATTTCACTGGCATGGCTCAGCAGCTCGAATTCCTGCTGCAGTTCCAGGTCTTCGCCGCTATGCAGCGCGGCGCTTTCCAGTTCTTCGTACTGGTACTGGTACAATTCACGCAGCTGGCGGTTCGCTTCTTCCTCTTTTCTGAGGGTTTCCAGCGTTGCAAGGTCTTGCTTCAGTTGGTTGAACTTTGCCGCGTAAGGTTCGCGCAGCGCCTGGTTTTGGGCATAGAGGTCCAGCAGCGTGAGTTGGTAGGAGGCGGAAAGCAGCTGTTGCTGGTCGCGCTGATGGTGGAAGTCGATCATCAGCGGCTTCAGTTCTTTGAGGAGAGCGCTGGAGACCTTGCGTCCGTTCAGGAAATAGGCGGACTTGCCGCCCGGGTTGATTTCCCTGGCCAGGCACAGTTCCGGCTCCGCCGGGTAATCCTGTTCGCGGAGCCAGGCCTTCACATCGGAATTCCGGGCTACGTCGAAGCTGGCTTCCAGATAGATGGGCTCGCCCTTGGTGAAAGGTTCCAGGCCGGGCGAGTTTTCCCCGAAGATCAGCGCGATCGCGCCTACCAGGATGGATTTCCCCGCCCCGGTTTCTCCGCTGAGCACAGTCATGCCGCTGCCGAACTGGATCCTCTGCTCGGGAACGAAGAGGTAGTTGCGGATGTAGATCTCGGTAAGCATCTACTTGCCCAGATTCATTTTGCGGCGCAAGATCTGGTAGAATGTGCGGTTGGAAAGTTTGATGAATTGCACCCGTTGTTTGGCGGCCGAGATCAGCACTTCGTCGTTTTCCTCGATGTGGCCGCAGGTGACACCGTCGATCTGTAGCGAAGCCGGAACCGTGAGCCCGTGCACCTTCAGCAGTATATGGTCCCCGGCGGGAAATACCATCGGCCGGATGGTCAGCAAATGCGGATTGAGGGGATTGAGCACGATAGCTTGCATTTCCGGCGTGAGCAGCGGTCCGCCCACTGAAAGCGAATATGCCGTGGAACCCGTGGGGGTGCTGGTGATAACCCCGTCGCAGCGGGTATCGAAGACGAAGCGGCCGCCGTTGAAGATGCGCACATGGATCAGGCGCGGAGTGTCCGCTTTATACACCACCGCGTCGTTCAGCGCCAGGCCTTTGAAGATGATCCTGCCATTCCGCTTGAGCTGGCAGTTGAGCAGCATCCGCGCCAACAGCCTGTATTTATGGCTGATGAGGTCGCGCAGCGAGTCCTTCAGTTCCCGCAGCGTGGTTTCCGAAAGGAATCCCAGATACCCCAGATTGATGCCCAGGATCGGCGCTCCGGTTCTTAAGGCGATATCCTTTGCCCGCAAAATAGTGCCGTCGCCGCCAAAGACCAGAACGCAGTCCACGCTGGTGTTTTGCCCTTGCTCGAGGTCCTGGTAGCCGATTCCCGGAGGCAGGAATTCACGCTGCTCCTGCAAGCCGAAAAAGTTCACGGAGTATTGCCGGGCCAGGGTTTGCAGCAGGTTGCCGATGGCCTCCTGATCGGCGAAAAGGGGATTGATATAGACGGCGAAGTTCTTCATGGTTATAGCGATTCCTGTATCCTGAGGTAGGATTCGTAGCGCTCCACAGGCAGTTTTTCCTCTTCCAGGGCTTGCAGTACGGCGCAGTCGGATTCATGCGTATGGCTGCAATCGCGGAACCGGCAATGGGGCGCCCAGCGTGAAAAACCGGGAAAAATCCTGGGTATCTCCGCTTTGGCGTCGCGATGCAGGTTAACCGTCTTGATGCCCGGCGTATCCAACAAATGGCCGCCGAAACTCCAGGGAATGAGGATCGCCTGCGTAGTGGTGTGCCTGCCCTTTTCGTTGTAGTCGCTGACCTCTGCTGTGGGCAGGTTCAGCGCGGGTTCCAGCCAGTTGATCAGGGTGCTCTTGCCGGTGCCGGATTGCCCGGAAAACACGCTGTCCCGGTCTTGCAGGGCCTGTTTCAGCTCAGCCATGCCTTCGCCGGTTACTGCGGAAGTGCGCAGAACCTGATAGCCGGATTCCCCGTAATAGGCGGTGCTTTCATCCAGTTCGCTTCTGTCCTCGCAGAGGTCCACCTTGTTGATCACGATCACCGCGTCCAGTCCTTCCAGCGCCGCGATGCAAAGATAGCGGTCGATGAGGCCGAACTTCACCAGCGGCATCCTCCACGAGGTGGTGATTATCACCTGGTCGATGTTGGCGGCCAGGATGATCTCTTTCTGAAATCCGCCGCCAGCATAGCGGGAAAGCGTGTTCTTGCGGGGCAGGATGTTTTCGATGCGGTAGTCCGGAGCGTTGGCGAGGTCAAGTTCCACAGCATCGCCGACAGCGGAAAGCGCCGTGCTGGCATAGGAATACTGCTTGAGCCGGCCGGAAAGCGAAGCCCGGTGATACACTCCGCCCACTTCCACGATGTACAGGTAATTGCTCTTGATCTCCGCGATGCGTCCTGGCACCAGGCGCAGATTGCCTTTGAAGGTCTCATGCCGTTTGTGCTCGGCACGCAGGGTCTTGTACGCGGTTTGCTCGCGGGTGTCGTCCAGTTCGTCCAGATCGGGTACTTTCACCGCGTTCATCCGCTCGTTTTTGGCCAAAGTCTTCTTCTTATCCCGTTGCTTCATGCGCCTCAGTCAAACACCGGAGTCAGTTTGTGGAAAAGGTCTTTGGCTTCCTGCAGTTTCGCTTCGTTGCCGAAGACGCAGAAATGGTTGTTGACCATTATCGCTTCGATCATATCGGCGTAAGCGTGGATGTCCTCCACTTTGGTGCCTAGCACTTCGTCGCGGATCTGCTGGCGGTCTTCCTGTGTGAATCCGGTGATGTAGTCTTCATCGGCTTGGAGCCCCATCCCTTCTGGCGTTTTGGGATAGTCGAGGCTGGAGATCTCGCCGATGATGTATTTCTCCAGTTCCCGCTTGCTGCAAACGAAGGAGCGCAGATATTCCGGCACTCGGTCGTAAACCTCCAAAGTCTCGCGCAGATTGGGATCCCTGTAGGAACAGAAATACATGTTGCCCGCCAGGCTGAAATTGGCCATGGTACCGTAGGCGCCGCCTTTCTCGCGCAGTTCGCGGTGCAGGAAATCGTTGGCGAGGATGTTGTTCAGCACTCTCAGATGCCCGGAATAGGAATAGCCTTTGCGGAAGAAGTTTCCGCCTTTGGCGCAGAATTGGATCTGCACGGGCGCCAGGATGCCTTCATTGAGTTCCGTGGGATGGAAATGCTGCTCGATTGGTTCGTAAGCCTCGGATGATATGTTGTTCAACATGGGCTTCAGGCAGTTTAACGTGCTCTGGATGCCGCTTTCGTCGGCAGTTACGCTGAGCAGCATTTTGCTTTTGGTGAAGAACCTGGCTCTCACCCGGTCCAGATTCGCCATGATGGACTGGATATCGCTGTCCAACTGCTTCTCCAGGCCCACCAGGAAATGGTAGTAGCCCAGGCCTTGCGTGAGATCGGTGAAATGGTGGATCTGGCTGAACGGCGCGAACATCCGGTTGATCGCCACAACCACGCCCCGTCCCAACAACTGCGCTTCCAGCTTGGCTTTGGCTTCCCGGATCAGCAGACCCAAGCGCCCCGCGTCCGTGAACACAGGCCGCAAAGCCACTTCCGCCGCCAGTTCCGCCAGTTTGTCCGCCTTGGCATAGACGGCTTTTCCGCCCAGAATATACTTGGGCAAAATCAAGTCCGGATCCAGATAGCTGTTTCTCAGGCTTAGTTGCAGGTAGATGCCGCCGGTGTGGATGTCGACTTCGTTGGAAAGGTCCGCGTAGCCATGGTTCTGGCTGTCCACCAGGCCGGCCAGATAGGCGTAGAGCGCCAGCCACGGCAGGTCCTGTTCTTCAGCGTGGCTGAGGTCGAAGTAGCCCTTCAGATAGACGATGCCGTTGGTGTTAAGCGGGTGCTTGAGCAGCGTGAGCTCGTGCCATTTTTCGATCTCGAGGGGATAGCTTGCGGCTTGCGTATTGATGTCGTTGAGGCTGAGCATAGGAATTTTGGCCAGGTCTTCCGCGCTCACTTCTTCGTTTTGCCAGCTCTGGAATTCAGTGTTGAACTCCACCAGTTTGGCGAGCTTCTGTTTGCCCAGTTTCTTTTTCGTTTCCGCCAGTTCGGCGCGCAATTCCTCGTCCTGACGGTCAGCCAGACCGGGTACGGGAACAAAGGTTACGATGCTGGCGTGTTTGTTCTTGACCAAAGCGGATTCCAGAAACTTTTCGAAATACGGCTCGGTCAAGCCCCGGCGCAATTCTTCCAGCATGGGCTCGAAACCCAGCGCGTCCAGCGGGTCGCCGCCATGCAGCCAATACCCGTAAGCGTTCCAGGCATAGAACAAGCCCTTGGGCGCCCAACTCATCTGTGCTTCACGCAGGAAAAACTCGCGCTGGTTGATGACGCCTTCGATCAGTTTTTTGTCGAAGCCTTCCTTCGCCAGGCGCTTCAATTCGGCATGGATCAGGTCAACCAGGGCGTCGATATCCCCGCGTTTCACATGCTTGCAGATGATGCCATAGGTGGGCTGCAGCATTCCGTCGCTGATGGTGAAGCTGGTATCGCGCGCCAATCCGGATTTCAGGATCGCCTGTTTGAGCGGCGAAGCGGGAGTCCACATCAGGAGGCTGATCAGCGTGTTCATGGCCTGGGCGGTTTTCAGGTCCGGATGTTGGCCGTAGGTGAAGTTCAGGCTCAGGTGATACTGGTCGCTGATGTCCTTGCCTGCTTCGACGGGGTATTCCACCTCCACTTTCTTGACCCTGGCAAAGGCTTTCTGGAGGGGGATGGCGGCAACTTCCTTCTCGCGCTTGAAATGGGAAAGGTATTCCTTGTCCAGCAGTTCCAGAACGGGTTCCGGGTCCATGTCCCCATAGATGAAGATGTAGGAATTGGAGGGGTGGTAATACTTCTTGTGAAAGGCGAGGAACTGCTCATTGGTGAGCGAGGGAATCACCTTGGGATCGCCTCCGGAATCGTATCCGTAGGGCGTATCCGGAAACTGGGCGTGCTGGCTGTAACGGGAAATGATGCCGTCCGGACTGGAAAAAGCGCCCTTCATTTCGTTGTAGACCACGCCGCGGATCTTCAGGTCGGCTTCCGCTTCAGGCAGTTCGTAGTGCCAGCCTTCCTGATGCAGGATGTTCGGCTGCTCGTAGATCTTGGGGTAAAACACGGCGTCCAGGTAAACCCTGGTGAGATTCAGGAAATCCTGGCCGTTGGTGCTGGCGACCGGGTAGAAAGTGGCGTCCGAGCCGGTCATGGCGTTGATGAAGGTGTGCAGCGAGCCTTTGATCAGCTCCTGGAAAGTGGATTTCCCGGGGAAGTTCTTGGATCCGTTCAACACTGAATGTTCCAGGATGTGCGCACAGCCGGTGCTGTCTTCCGGAACGGTCTTGAAGGTGATGCAGAATACTTTGTTGGAGTCGTCTGTGGCCAGGTAGACCAGCCTCGCTCCGCTTTTTACGTGTTCGTAGTGGTGCGCGGTGGCTTTGATCTCCGTGATCCCGCGCGTTTCCTGCAGCGCGAAGCCGTGCGTCGCAGCCTGCTTTTTCATGATGATCTCCTGTATCTTAAATCAGCTTGTATTCTTGTAAAACACCGCGCAAAACTTCGCGGTTCGCCTCTTGCAGCGGACACATCGGCAAGCGGAACTCCAGTTCCAGCATGCCCATCATGTGCAATGCCTCTTTCACCGGGATCGGGCTGGTCTCGATGAACAGGGTCTGGTTGATCTGCATCAAGGCCTGGTGTTGTTTCAAGGCGGTGGCATAATCGCCCTGCAGGCAGGTCTGGATGTGTTCGTGCATCAGGCGCGGCAGGATGTTACCGGTCACCGAAATGGTGCCTTTGAAGCCGCAAGCCATGAGGGGCATGTTGATCCCGTCTTCACCGCTCAGGCACACAAAGCCTGACGGCGCGTCGCGCACGATCTCAGCGGCCTGGACGATCATGTTCGAGGCTTCCTTGATGGCCACGATCCGCTGGCACGCTTTGGCGATGCGGACCGTCGTCGCAGCCGTCATATTCACGCCGGCGCGTCCCATAATGTTGTACATGATGATGGGGATGTCGGTCTGCGCCTCGACTTCGCGGAAAAACTCAAACATGCCGTTCTGCGTGGGTTTGATGTAATAGGGAACCAGCACCAGGGCGTAATCCGCGCCCAATTCACGGGCGTGCTGGGTTTGGGAGATGGTGTGGGAAAGGTTGTTGGTGCCAGTGCCCACCACCACCGGGATCCTGTGGTTGATCCGTTTGATGGCGAAGCGCAGCAGTGCGTTGCGTTCGTCGGTAGCGATGGCGGCGCTTTCGCCGGTCGTACCCAGCAAAACCAGCCCGTCTGTGCCGTTCTCGATCTGAAACTCGATCAGCCTTTCCAGGGCGGTATAATCCACTCCGCCTTGTTTAAAAGGTGTGACCAAGGCCACGAAGGAACCTTGCAGCATGTCTTTACTCCTTTGTGTGTATGGCGTTGACTGCCGTCCCGGGATCGCGGTTCAGGCCAGCAACCCCGGTCCGCATGCAGATGAAACACTTTTTTTCCTTATCGCTGGCCGGCCAAAATTCGTCAATACAAATGTGCGGGGGGAGGAAAATTCCCCAGCTGGAAGTTTTCCCCCGGGAATCCAACCGACCCTCCTGTTTTTCGGTCCTCCCTGGGGGAATAGCCTTAATCAAGCCTTAATCAAGCCTCAATCAAGTGTCTATTATTAAGGCTTGATTAAGGCTTGATTAAGAAGTGATTTACGGCGTGACGCGGGGACGCGGAGGCTAAGAACTATAATTAACAAGAGATTGATATGATTTTGGTATTGGGTTGGGCGGACCAGGCGGGATTATGGATGCATGAGTTTGCACACGCTGTAACACTGCGTTTATGCGGTCGGTCCACTGCCTTCAGGCGGTTCAGGACTAATCTGTGAGAATCAGTTTCTGCGGACATCCTATCTAACTGGTAAAGCATACTTAACCACGTAAACGCAGTGTTCCGAAGCAGGCAACGGTTTCAATGCGTGAGGCATCCGTGTTAGAAAAACCGCAGATTGGAACGCAAATTGTATGCAAGAAATGTCCCGCGCAGCGTCCGGCACCCTAAAAGCCCGGCCGGGCCTGCCTGACAAACTATGGTATCAAACTATTAATAGAGGACTTATGGACAAGCACAAACTGCTATTAGCGCTCAGCATCCTGCTGGCGGCCGGATTTCTGGTTGCCGCTCCGCTGAGATTTACTCCGGTGCAGATCATTCAACCGGACGGCCAGGAACTGGATATTTATGCCAGCGGCGATGAGTTTCACAACTGGCTGCACGACGCGGACAACTACACGATCGTGCAAAACGACGCCGGCTATTACACTTACGCCCGCTCCGAAGGCGGCGAGGTGCTGGCCACGGAATTGATCGTGGGACGCGACACGCCGCAGCAGCGCGGTCTGCAGCCGGGTGTGAACCTCGGTTCCGATCAGCTTCGCGCCAAATATGAACGGTATCCCGGCATGCGCGATTACAGCGACGCCAAGAGCCCGCACACCGGCCAGTTCAACAATATCGTGATCTTCATCAAGTTCTCCGACGATCCGGATTTCGCCTCGCCGATCACCGTGTACGACGAGCTGTTCAACAACGCCGACGGCAACTCCATGAAACGCTATTTCACCGAGGCATCCTACAACCAGCTGAACATCGATTCCTCGTTTTACCCGCCTCCCAATGGCACCACCATCATATGCTACACGGATATCTATCCACGCAACTATTTCCGCATCGTCAGCGCCGGCAATCCCAAGGGCTACAGCGGCGACGACGACCGCACCCAGCGCGAGCATCAGCTCCTGCTGCGGGCCGTGAACGCCGTGGCGCCCTCCATTCCCGCGGATTTGGTGATCGACGGCGATAACGACGGTTATGTGGACAACACCTGCTTCATCATCAAAGGCTCACCGGACGGCTGGGCGGAATTGCTCTGGCCGCACCGTTGGGTGCTGTACACCGTGAACGCCATGATCCATGGGAAACGGGTGTGGGATTTCAATTTCCAACTGGAGTCCTCGACGCTGGGTTCCGGAGCCGGCGTGCTTTCCCATGAGATGTTCCACAGCCTGGGCTCGCCGGATCTCTACCGCTACAGCGACACCACGATCGACCCCATCGGTTCCTGGGACCTCATGTGCGCCGACCAGAACCCGCCGCAGCATATGAGCGTTTGGATGAAACACCATTACGGCCAGTGGGTGCCCAACGTCCCTGATATCACGGAATCCGGCACTTACACCCTTTCGCCCGTGGCGTCCTCGGCCACCAACAACATCTACCGCATCGCCAGCTGGCGCACCAACGAGTATTACCTACTGGAATACCGCCGGCCTTCAGCTCATTACGACAGCAATATTCCGGGCACCGGCCTGCTGGTTTACCGCCTGAACACGCAGGAAAGCGGCAACGCGCAGGGTCCGCCCGACGAACTCTATATCTACCGTCCCTATGGTACCAACACCACCACCAACGGGGTGCTGAGCATGGCGGAATTTTCCGCCCAGAACGGCCTGACCGAACTGAGCGAGGCGACTTCACCCAACGGCTTCCTGAGCAACAACGCGCCAGGCGGCCTCAACCTGTATGACGTCGGGATTGCCGGCGAAACGATCAGCTTCAAGGTCAAGATCTCGCAGGTCCAGGTGACCTACCCCCACGGCGGCGAAACCTGGTTCTCCGGCAGCAACAAGACCATCACCTGGAAAGCCAAGACCTCCACCGGAACGGTTTCCGTGGATTACAGCACCGACGGCGGCAGCACCTGGATTAACCTTGGTTCCGCGGCTCCCAACAACGGCTCCTTCTTCTGGAACAACATCCCCGTGCTGAACTCCAGCCTGGTCCACGTGCGCGTTACCCACAATACCAGCGGCCAGATGGATTTCAATACCTACCCCTTTACCATCATCAGCGAAATGGCCATCCCCGCGGGCACCTATCCTGCCAACGGAGCCGCAAGCATTCCCACCAATCCTTTGCTGGCCTGGACCGCAGTGCCCGGTGTGACCGGTTACCAGGTGCAGGTTTCCGCCAATCCGGAATACAGCAGCTATCTGGTCAACCTGCTGGACCATCCGGAAAACACCTACCAATTGAGCGGCCTGACACCGTTCGCCACCTATTACTGGCGGGTCTGCAGCATCTCCGAGATCGGGATCGGACCCTTCTGCGAAACGATGAGTTTCACCACCGGCAACCTCACGGAACTTCCTGCGGCGCCGGCACTTGTCTCACCTGCGCAGATGGCTGTCAACCTTCCGCGGACCGTGCTCTTCCAATGGTCCAACGTGCCCCTGGCGAGTTCTTACAATCTGCAACTCTCCCTCACGCAGTGGTTTGTGGACCTGGTTGCCGACATTCAGGACATTCCCTTCAATTTCCACGAGATCCAGAACCTGCTGTATAACACCGTCTACTACTGGCGGGTTTGCTCGTCCAATGTAGCCGGCAGCAGCAACTTCTCCCAGATCAGGCATTTCCGCACCATGGCAGGCACCGACGCCGACGACGTTACCAGCCCCGTGGTGGAAAACAGCCTGGGACAAAACCACCCCAATCCCTTCAATCCCAACACCACCATCAGTTTGAGTCTGAAAAACCCCTCCGCCAATGTACAGGTACAGGTCTTCGACATCAAGGGGCGGCTGGTGCGCACCCTGTTTGAGGGCGCGGGCGGAAAGAACCATCTGGACCTGGTTTGGGACGGTAAAGACAAGAATGGCGACTGCGTGGGCAGCGGAATCTACTATTACCGGATGCAGTCGGAGGACTTTGTCCAGACTCGCAAGATGCTGTTGATGAAATAGATAATCCTTCATACTCGATCCCTTCAAGGGAAATTAGCAGTTCGCCATGCGGACTGCTAATTTTTTCTTGCCTGCCTCGGGATTCCGATTATACTATGGGTAGAAATTCACTCTCAAGGAGGATGAAAATGAAGATCGTACCTTATCTGAAAGGACAAGAAAGACCCATGGGCACCATGCTCAGCATCTTCGATGATTTCTTCAACCGGGCTTTCGAAGAGGAAGCCGGGGACGATAATTTCCGTTCCATGGCGATGGATATCATCGAACATGAGAAAGAATACGAAATCCTGGCCAATCTGCCCGGATTCCGCAAGGAACACGTAAAGATCTCGGTGCACGACAACCAGCTGCTGCTGGAAGCCAAATGCTCCGAAAACAAGGAAGAGAAAAAGGGGACGGTGTACCGCTGCGAACGCTACAGCGGAAGTTATCGCAGGAACCTGCTGCTTCCGGAAAACAGCGACCTGGGCAAGATCACCGCGAAAATGGAAGACGGCGTGCTCCGGTTGCTCATTCCCAAGAAGGAACCCTCTCCTCAGAAAGAAATCGTCATCCAATAAAGAAGACTGACAGCTAAAAAATGGCGCGGACCGCAAACGGCCCGCGCCTTTCATTTTAGTCAGAGTTTGGGCTCTCTTTAAAACCGTGTGGGTAAGCCCCGGAGGGTGCGACATATAATAGCCCGGGGTGTAGCGACCGGGGTCCTCGACGTCATGCGGAGCATGGCGACGGGGTGGTCTGCGGAACCCCGGGTCACGAAATGCCATCACAAAATTCCAGAAAACCCCACCCCTCCCTGGGGATCCTGCCAAATGGCAGGTTCCCCAGGGAGGGGTGGGGTTTTCTGAAATTGTGTGCCGGCATCACATGACCCGGGGTTCCGCAGACCACCCCGTCGCTATGCTCTGCATGACGACGAGGACCCCGGCCGCTGTACCCCGGGCTCTGTTATATCGCACCCTCCGGGGCTACCCACTCAGATTGGAAGAGAAGCATTAAGAATGGCTTGAAAAATGGCTTCGAAAAGTTCCAGAATGCAGCATCGGAATCCTACCCTACGTTAATCTCAGCACTGCTAGTTTATGCGGGCTGGATTGGGCTCATCCGGAACGGAGATCTTGAGCAGCGCTTCCAGCATGAGTCCACATTCCTGAGCGGCGCGCTTTTCCAGGTCATTCCACGCCGCCTGGGTTCCGAGATCGTCGTAGGCGATCGCCAGAGCGCCATAAAGGGGCAGCCCGATGCAGTGCTGCGCAGAGTGGATGGTCGAAGCGCATTGGCCAATGGCGCGAGCCGCTGCTTGAGCGGCCGGATTCCCCGCAGCATCACGGGCGGCGGCATGGCAGGCCAGGATGAGCTGTTTCGCGGCAGGCAGTTTAAGCGCGCCCGCCAACCATTCCCGCGCCGCGTTCAGAGCGGCCTCGGGGCGTTTATCCTCAGGATGGCGTTTGATCCAGAGCGGCAAGAGCACATCCTCCGCGTAATCCACAGCCCAGCGAATGAGCGTTGTCTTGCCCTGGGTTTCGATCTGGTGTACCAGAGCCTGGATGTAGGGGGCTTGCCAATCGCTCAGCATTTTGCGGTAACTCGCGCCCACTGCTATGCTTTTCCTTGCAACTCAGCCGCGCTTGATCATAGTGATGTAGCCTTCCAGGTCGGTAAATCCGCAGGAGGCGTAAAGGTGGCGGGCGGCGGCGTTGTTCTGGTGCACTTCCAGCTTGGCTTGCCAGCCCTTCTCTTTGGCGATTTCCAGCGCCGCGGCCAGCAATTGGCGTCCGATGCCCCGGTTTTGCAACTGCGGACTGACCGCCATGTGATGGATGTAGAGGCGGCGGAAATCGTGGCTGAGCCAGGCGGTGCCGGCCAGCACGCCGTCCAGTTCGGCCAGCAGCATGATCCCTCCGTGGTCAAGATTGTATTGGACAGAGGCGAAATCGTCGGCGCGGGCAGGATTGCTGATCCCGGTTGCGAGCCAGATCCGGGTAATGGCCTCAAAAATCTGCGGATCGAGGCTGCGCACTGAACGGATGGCGAGGCTCATTGCGGCGGATAACCTTCCCGGGAGCGAAACAGCATGGCGTGGCGGGTGAAACGGAACACGGTGTCGAAGAGGACGATAAAGTACTTGCCCGGATGCGTATCGACGGACATCAGGTAGTTTTCCCCGTAGGGGTAAAAGGTGATGCGGCGGGTTTGCCGGTCGGTTTGCAGGATGGTGACCGCGCAGGCGACGTTTTGCAAGGAATCCGGGGTGGGCGTTGCGTCTTCGCTCAGGATGGAATAGGAACCCAGGGCGGCCAGGATGTTCAGGAGTTTGCCCATGGTCGGATTGCCGGGCGGAACTTCGAAATCCTCGATTCGGTCCTTGAAATGCCACAGGTTGCCTTTGCGGGTAAGTTCGTATTCATTTTTGGGATGGCTGACCTTGATGGAGAGCATCTGGTCGCTGAACAGCCTGAGCACGTAAGGCGAACGCCAGGCATCGAAGTCGGGCAGGTAGACCGTGGCGACTTTCTGGCGGATCTGATAGACGTCGGAAGAGCCGGCGAAGCGGAAATAGTCGAAAGGATTGCCGGGATTGGAGAACCACACCTCGCGCAGCAGCTTGCCTTTGCCGTTCAGGGCCTTGACCTTCAGCACGCGGCCGGTCTCAAATCCATAATCCTGGAGAGCCTGTTTGCCGGATGCGATGGGGGTGGTGGAATAGTTTTCCTGGATGACCTCTTTCAGGAACAAACTCATGCGGCTGTCTTCAACGCTCCATTTGACCGGGCTGGTGATATTCCAATGACCGCCGTCCTTGTTGAGTTTGAGGATGTTATCCGCCTGGCTGATCTCGATCCCCATCACGGCGAGCGAATCGGCGCTGAAGATAGGTTTCAGGGTTTCCCGCTGGGGTCGTGACAGCGCCAAATATCCAGCCAAGAGGAGCAGGACAAGGAGGGTGAGGAGCAGGAGCAGCTTGGCGCGGGGCATCTTTAGCTCCTTTCGCGCGCGTTTTTGCGCACCAGGCTGATTATCCCCGCCAAAGCCAGCAGCAGCGAGGGCAGCAGGATGGCGGTGAGTTTGAAGGCCAGGGCCAGATGGCTGGTTTCCCGTTCCGGATCGGAGGGCGCCAGCTTGCGCTTTTGCATCAGCACATCCACGCCGAGGAAGCTGTTGTTTTCGCGCGGGGAACGTAAACGCTGCATCCCGGTCCGCCCCAATAGCTGGTCGACGGCGTTGAGCACGATAAAGGTGCCGGCGCCGAAATCGATGGGCAGTTCGCTGTCACCAAAGACGATGAAGCGCGCTTTATCGTTGGAGGCGCGGTAA
>DAHVPC010000200.1 GCA_027318475.1 Candidatus Cloacimonadota bacterium
TCGAGGACGCCATTGCCCCCCGCGCTGATTCCGTAGTTGGTTACAGCCAGGTTGGCATTGAAAGCGCCGAGGTGGAAAATGAACTGGTAGTTGTTGCCGGCAGAATCTGTCAAGTTCAGCACAAAGCGGCAATCGCGGAATGAGGGGATCGTATTCCCAACCGAAATCATGAAGGGGACAAGGTTCGATCCCGTGGCTTCGGCGTTCAGGTTGGGAAACGCCGATTGGGCCTGGGTTATCGTCACCATCGCATCCGGCGAAGTCAGGGTGCCGCTGATCCCGCTTATGGCATTGACCGTCGTGTTTTTGATCTCGACAAAGAGAGCGATGTTCTCACCGGGATTGATAAAGCCGTCGCTGTTGCCGCTGGAGCCCGAGTCGCCGTTGTCCAAAGTCAGCTTCTCAAAATAGACCAGCGAGCCGGCCTGGTCGATGCTGATTGACAGCTGCGCGGGTTTATGGTCGTGCATGGAGGCAGTGACCAGCAGATCCGAATTCACGAAGGAGGGGATGTTCAGGGTCACAATGCCCAGGGCGTTGGTGAACCCTTTGGCGACCACGTTTCCGTAGCTGGAATTGTACAGGGTTACACTCACGTTTTCCTTCGGGTTCTGCATAGTGTCGGTCACCTGAATGTCCACGAATGACGTGCCCCGGGGAATGGAATCCGGCGCAGAGATGACGAGGCTGTGGGGAATGCCAACAAAGGTTTCCACAGTCGGATCGCCCATCAGGTTGCACCAGTGGGCGAAGTAGTTGGCCTGGGTGGGGTTGGTGGCGCCGTACAGGTTCCAGAGATAGAGTTTGCCGTTCAGAAGCGCTTCACCCATGCTGCGCATATGGTAGATGAAGATACCGTCGAAGATGCCGGTGGAAAGGGCGTTGTTGAACATCGTATGGGTTCCCGAGGTGGCCATGCCGATGGC
>DAHVPC010000201.1 GCA_027318475.1 Candidatus Cloacimonadota bacterium
AGGGCCAGAGCGGCACCGCGCGCTTGCATTGCGCCCGCAACTATGCCTCCTGCAGGGAAACCAACATGCTGGAAGAATCGCTGGATACAGACCCAATCCGCATCGAAGAATACTTTCCCCTCTGCCTGGAATTCCGCCCCTTCGAGATCAAAACGATCCTGCTCATGGAGGAACCATGATCCCCCTGCCCAAGCAACTGCGCGTGTTCAAAAAGAAATTCTGGATGACCTCCAGGATTGAATACCAGCGCAACGAGAATCTCCCGGAGGACCTCTTCCGCTTTCTGGTGAAAGACTTGGACGCCTGGTACCACAAATTCTTTGATGAAGGCTTCCTCGACGACGACCATGTTATGGCCGTCATATTTACCCTGGCTCCCTTCACCCAAAAAGTCCCGCCGGATTACTACCGCCTCAAAGTGGACACCCTGAGCATCCAAATCAGCGCCGAAACCCCCAACGGCCTGCGCTACGGCGTGCAGACCCTGAAACAGCATCTCTATATTTGCAATTACTACTTCCCGAATGAATATGACGAACCCGGTGACTCACCCTGCCTGGATATCCGCGACTGGCCCTCCTTTCCCTGGCGCGGACTGCATTTGGACGTCAGCCGCCACTTCTTCGACTACAAGTTCGTGCGCCGCTATCTGGACTGGATGGCAGCATTCAAACTCAATAAATTCCACTGGCATCTTTCCGATGACCAGGGCTGGCGGATCGAGAGCAAACGCTTTCCCCTGCTGCACGAACAGGGCGCTTGGCGCACTGAAGCCGATGGCAGCCGCTACGGCGGATATTACACCCAGAGACAGATCAAACTGGTGCTAGAACACGCGGAACAACGCGGCATCGAGGTCATTCCCGAGATCGACGTGCCCGGCCATGCCATGGCCATCCTCGCCGCCTATCCAGATCTGGCCTG
>DAHVPC010000202.1 GCA_027318475.1 Candidatus Cloacimonadota bacterium
CGTCATCTTCGCTCAAACCCCCGGCCTGTTTGGCCCAGAGCCAGTTACCGCCCGAGTCCAGTTTGGCAATAAAGATGTCATCCCAGCTGAAATCGTCGCTGATGAGCGAGGTTGTGCCAAACGTCGCGTTCTGCATGAATCCGCCGGTCAGGTAGCAGTTTCCTGAACCGTCGCCCTGGATGGCGCCAACCCAATCATCATTGTTCCCTCCCGCGCTGCTTGCCCACAGCCAGTTGCCGTTGGTATCCAGTTTGGCGGCAAAGATCTCATAATCATAAAATCCAGTGCTGACCAGATTGATGGTCCCGAAAGCGGCGTTTCCGCAATAGGAGCCGGCCACATAACTGTTACCGGCGGAGTCGGTATAGATAGAGTGGGCATAGTCTTCGGCGGTTCCACCAGCGCTTCTGGCCCAGAGCCAGTTTCCATTGGGGTCCAGTTTGGCGACAAACAGGTCATCGCTGCTTTCGTTTCCGAAACAGTCCAGCGTGAAAGCGCCGAAGGTGGCGGAATCATAGTATGAGCCTGAGATATAGCAGTTTCCCGCTGCATCTGTGGCGACGTCAAAACACAGATCGGTGGGTATTGACTGGCCTGATGGCCCCCCGGCGCTGACCGCCCAGAGCCAGTTGCCGTCGGGGTCCAGTTTGGCGGTATAGACATCAAACCAGCCGACGCTGGTCAAAGTTGTGGCGCCGAAGGTGGCCGTGGGGTAATAACTGCCGGAGATATAGCAGTTTCCACTGGCGTCGGTGGCGATGCCTAAGGCGTAATAATATCCCATCCCTCCGGCCCGCTGTGCCCACAGCCAGTTGCCGTTGGAATCCAGCTTGGCGACATAGATGTCTCCGGCGTCGGATAAGCTGGTGAGAACGGTCGTTCCGAACAGCGCTGTTCCCGCGAAACTACCGGTTATGTAGCTG
>DAHVPC010000203.1 GCA_027318475.1 Candidatus Cloacimonadota bacterium
AAGTAAAAGCTCTCTCCAGCGTGGGGATATGCAGGCTGCCGGACACTGCCAGCCGCTCTTCGCCGCTCTCTGCACGCAAAACCAGCGAACCGTCGGAAGCGATCCCGGCAATGGTTCCGGAGATCATTTGCCCGCAGTTTTCCAGCTCGGCCCAGCTGTCGCGGCCATACAAGCAGGAGTTGCAGTAATCGATGTAAACTGGGGGAGAATCCAGAAGCGTCGCTTGCTTACGCACTGTTTGGACCAACAGAACCGCCAGAGTCGCATTGGATACAGTAACACCGAGACAAACTGATAAAATAGCGATTGGAATCGGAAGCGATACTTCATGCTTGATCACGTTGGTATTTATGCCTATTCCTATAACGTAACGGGAATTGATCTCGCGGGACTCGCACAGAATGCCCGCCAGTTTGGCGTCGCCGAGGTAGATGTCGTTGGGCCACTTGATCTTGAGATCAGGCAAAGCAAACAGGCGCAGCAGCAGGCTGTGCAGGCAAAAACCCACGTAAAGGGCGAAAGAGGGCACCCGGGAAGGATGGTAGAGGTCGAACGTGAGCCACAGCCCGCCGTTCGGAGATTGCCACAGATTGCCGTTCCTGCCCTTGCCCGCTGTTTGCGTGTCCGCCCGGATTACAAGGCCCGTTCCAGCCGCTCCCGCCGCTTCCAGCCTGGCATACTCCGCCAGAGTGGAATCCAGGCTGCCGTAGTGGAGTTCCGTTCTCATGTGATGAGCATGGCGTCGCCGTAGCTGAAAAAGCGGTAACGCTCCCGCACCGCTTCCTGATAGGCTTGATTGACCAGAGCGAATCCGGCAAAGGCTGAGACCAGCATCAAGAGCGAGGATTTGGGCAGGTGGAAATTGGTGATGAGGGCATCAGCGACGTGCAGTTCCCGGC
>DAHVPC010000204.1 GCA_027318475.1 Candidatus Cloacimonadota bacterium
ATCCCGTGCCGGGGCCTTGGGCATCATGCAGATCATGCCGGGAACGGCCCGTGCGTTGCACGTAGCCGACGTGTTCAGCATGAAAGAAAGCATGAGCGGCGCCGCGCGGTATTTAAGCGGGTTCATGGCACGCTTCGGCAGTTTCCGGCAAGCCGTTTTCGCTTACAACATGGGGCGCGCGGGTACGCCGTGGCAGGTGGCGCACAGCGGCTACGTGCATGCCGTCCTGCACGATTATCACAAAATGAGGCTTGCCGCATGGCGCTGATATTGGTTCGCCCGCACACATCTCTGCTCGATGGCCCCGCCGTCGCGCTGTATCTGCGGAAAGTGGGCATACAAAAAGCGGTGTTCGCCGTTGATCCGGATTACGCCCGGCACCCCGTCTGGTCCCGGCTGTTGAGCGCCTATGGGTGGCTGACGGGTGGGCACACGATGCTGCCGCTGGACACGTCCCGACCTTATGCCCTGCGCACCATCGACCGGCTGCTGGATCAGGGGCGGGACGTGGTGGTTTTCCCGCAGGGGACGGGCATCGGCAACCCGGATCGCCCCGACGCAAAGGGCGTGGACTGGCTGGTGGAACGGACCTTCAAGCAGGACGGGAAGGTATACAGAATCACGCGGTTGCCCAGGCAGTTGACGTTGTCCCATGCGGGCCTTTTGCCGCGCGTCCTGGACACTGGCGCCCCGCCAACGCCGCCCGCCTGGCGGTGGCTTTTCGCCAGCACCGACAGGTTGCGCATTTCCGATCATTTTCGGCGGCACACAGGGAACGACGCCCATGGCTGACTACACGATCGGCACGTTTCAACTCTGGGTGAATGACCGGCGGCGCTGTGCTGAAACAGAAGAGGAAGAAACTGGCTGGAT
>DAHVPC010000205.1 GCA_027318475.1 Candidatus Cloacimonadota bacterium
TTCTCCGCGTAGTTTCCCGGGGCGGGATCCAGGACCGGGGTTTCCACCTGCCCGGAAAAGGTGATCTGCCAACAGGCTGCCAGTAGCAGGAACGGCGCGAAAAGCAACCCGTAAATTCGCCGCTGCGCCATCTCATCCTCCCTGTTTATGTTGCCTTTCGTCCGTGAATTCCTCCCAGACCAGGGTTTTGGAGCACAGTTCCAGTTCCATGCCCTGCGTCGTTTGCCGCGGTTCGCCGAACAGCGCGCACCAGTTGCCGCAAAACCTGGCATGGCCGGTCTGCACATAGTTGGTGATGAGGAATTTATCCGGAGTATAGGGGCAGTAAGCCACCTCGTATCTACCCGCCCGCAATATCTCCAGGCGGCCGTTCTTGTCGATTCTGCCTTTCATGCGTTTCTCCCAAGCGATATTTCACCTTGAAACACCCCAAACGCCAATTGGGATAGACGTCAAGCATTTTCCTGCCGCGCTGTTCTGCAGAAATTTCGGATAAAAAAGCCCGGGGAGGAAGCAGGTCTCTCGATCTCTATCCGCCCCGGAGCTTGTTTATCTGTGTTGAGATGCGTGTTTGTTACAGTTGCGCGTCCACGCCGGGCCTGTCTACAAGTTGCAGGAGTTGGCCGCGGTCAGGACGGTTCAGGTCCTGGCTCACCTTGCCGCTGCCCATGAACCACCATTCCGCGTCGGCTTTGCCGGGCACGCAGATGTTCACGGGGTTGGAAGCCTGTCCCTGGGCCGAATTGGCGCCCACAACAGCCAGAGAGGCGATCACAAAATCGTCGCCGGGCCGCAAGCCCAATTCTTTCAGGGGAATCACCTGCGTAAAGGTATTCTCGCAGCG
>DAHVPC010000206.1 GCA_027318475.1 Candidatus Cloacimonadota bacterium
TCATCGAACCTATCCGCTTGGTGCTGCACCTGAGCGCGCAAGGTTGGCCCGTCCGGGTATGCCGCGCACGCGATACCCGGCTTGTTTCCCGCCTCGGCCCGAATGCTGATGGCTGTTTGCGCCGTGCCTTGGCGGTCGCCATCAATCAGCCACACTTCGCGGCCTTGCAGCGCACGCGCAATGGCGAGATTCACGGCAAGGGTTGTCTTGCCTACGCCACCTTTGGTGTTGCCGACCGTAATGATCATTTGTCACCGTGTTTAATATTAAAAACATGTTGCTATTGTACCGGATGCCGCTTACTCGTCAATCCGCCACGGTGCCAGCATCAAGGGCGCGGGTGCTGCGCGCCAAGCGGTCATTTTCCTGCGTTCCTCTACCTGGGGTCGCCTCAGAAAACGGAAAATAAAGCACGCTAAGCCGGTTGCAACGGTCGTAACGGCCTGAACTTGCCCGCGCCGATCTTGGCGCTGCTGCGCCAGAGGTAATCGCCGGTCAGGTTGATGTGTTCCCAGCCGAGCGGCGACAGGTACTGCAACAGCGCATCATCGACGGCATGGCCGTTGCCACGCAGCGCATGCGCTGCCCGCTCCAGGTAAACCGTGTTCCACAGCACGACAGCCGCTGTCACCAGGTTGAGGCCGCTGGCACGGTAGCGCTGCTGCTCGAAGCTGCGGTCGCGTATTTCGCCCAGCCGGTTGAAGAACACGGCGCGGGCCAGCGCGTTGCGCGCTTCGCCCTTGTTCAGCCCGGCATGCACGCGGCGCCGCAGTTCGACACTTTGCAGCCAGTCCAGAATGAACAGCGTGCGCTCGATGCGACCCAGCTCGCGCAGGGC
>DAHVPC010000207.1 GCA_027318475.1 Candidatus Cloacimonadota bacterium
TCATCGTGTTGTAGCCGTAGTGGCTGAAGCTGATGGTGTAGTCGTCCGGCAGCACGTTCTGGATCTGGAACTGACCCTGGGCATTGGTGGTGGTGGCGTAGGTGGTGTCCAGGATCTGGATGGCGACCCCTTCCAGCGGAACGCTGCCCGCTCCCAGCACGGTGCCCTGGATGTGCCCCACTCCTCCGGGAATCACGAAGAAGGTCGTCTTGGGGAACTGGCCGGAAGGCGTCGTTCCTGTGGGCGGAGAGGCGGGATCGTAGGTGGTGCTGTCGCTGTAGATGTTCAGGGCGCGGTTTGTGCCCACCGTCTGGGCCTGGAAGTAATCCGACGAGGAGTAATACACGGCGTCCATGGGCCGGTTGACCATCATCACGATGTTTTCGCCGTTCAGATACATGTAGGGCGTGGTGAAGGGGATGGTGATGGTGTTTTGGCCGCTGGGGTAGGTCACGACGCCGTCGAACATAAGGGTAAGTTGGGTGGAGGGGATCCAGCCGCCGGAAAGGTCTGTCTGCGTTGTGGTGCCCAGCCAGATCTTGGTGGCGCCGTTGGGGTTGCTGGTCGTGAAGTTGTTATAGAACTGGAGGCCGGTGATCTGGCCCAGGAAGCCGCCCAGTTCCGCAGGATAGTAAAGGGTTTCGAACAGGGAGTTCTTCCAGTAGAAGTCCATCGGCACCCGGGCTTGTTGGTCGCCAGTTCCGACGGTGAGCGTGAACACGCCGCTGGGATTGACCAGCAGGTTGAGGTTGGGGGTCTGGTCATTGGCGGGGTTGGGATCGCCGGGCAGGACCAC
>DAHVPC010000208.1 GCA_027318475.1 Candidatus Cloacimonadota bacterium
GCGCTATCTGGCGCTGGCTGCAGAACTGGAGCAATCGGCGATCAGACAGGAAACATTTTAACCCAGGGATGAGGTCGGTCATGGCAGGACTGAAAACCAGTCATTGGGCAACCGAAAAAGCCCGCAAAAGGGCTTCTGGTAGCAAGTCAGGGAGACTATGACCATGTGCACACTATCGGAGTTACGCTCTCCAGGAAGCCTCCAGATTCAGTCAGGCGTTCAATGTGACCTCGTGTACACGATATCAGGCAGAAACACAGCATCGGTTAGTGAGTTTTGATAGTTCCACAAAATAAGATCACGCATTTAACTAAATGGGCGATGCACCACTATGGTGCATGAAAACAAATTTTGCACCGTACTGGGATGTGTGAACACTTCGGTAAAATGAGCATGACACAGAGTTAAGTATTATTTTCATGATGTTACGGGTTTTTGGCGTTATGGCATGTTTTCTGCCTTCTAATATTTAGGATTCTAGGGTTCCAGCCTGCAAAGGTGATCGGACCGAGAGTTTCCGCCCTGCCGCGCAGGGTACACGGAGGGATAAAAGCCCGGGAGATAACAGTGAAAGCTGCTATCTCCCTTTTTTTTGGAGAAACGCGCATGAAAAAATTGAAGTCACTCTTATTGGCAGGAACGCTGACGTTGGCACCTTTTATACTATCTGCAAATGCGGATGCGGAACCTATCACCCTAGGTCTGAGTAACTGGCCCGGTTGGGTCGCATGGTACGTAGCTGAGCACAACGGTT
>DAHVPC010000209.1 GCA_027318475.1 Candidatus Cloacimonadota bacterium
ATCCCTCCCCGGCCTGAAGGCCGGGGTTTCCCGCGCAAATGGATGAAACAGATGTGGAAACTGGGCCTTCTGGAATTTATGAGGTTACGTTCCAGCCACGACGGGGATAATGCGCAGACCGGCGCAGACGAGGGCATGTATGTGGATCCCAAGGGCGGCGACCTCAAACAGTTCGAACAGTTCTGGCCAGCGCGCAATGTTCAACGCACCGCCTTTTTTGGCCTTTTGGGATTCATGAAATTGCGCGCGGTTCATAACAAAAGGGGCGCGCATGGCGGCTAAGGGCGGCGGTGACAGCAGCGATGAACTGATCGGCATTCTCGTCGCCATCGCGCTGGGGGTGGGGCTTCTCGCCTTTTGGGTGTGGCATTTCTATGGAAATTACCGGGCCGGCGTCAACACGGTGTTTATCTGGATCACCCAAGGGGAACTGCTGCCCTTTCTGCCTTTCGACAAGGTCGCGCAACTGGTTTTTTTCAAGCTGGAAAACACCCCGCCCGGTCAGTTCACTTTCGCGCAAATGTGGGCGGCCCTTTCCATTGGCGGGTCTTATTTTCGTTGGCTGGTTTTGCCGCTGATCGCTCTGGCGACATGGATGCGCTGGCGGCAAATTTCCTGGATCGAGCGGTATCGGAGAAATTTTACGATGAAAACGCTGGTGGAGCATAATTCGGAGTTTTTTTCGGCGCTGAAGCCCGTCGTCAACCGCAAAAAATCGCTTCTGGACGAACCCACGGCGAAAGGT
>DAHVPC010000020.1 GCA_027318475.1 Candidatus Cloacimonadota bacterium
TGGAAAAAGCCTTCTAAGGTAAATCACACCAGTGATTCAGGGGTGGAGATATCTCCGCCCCTTTTTTCTTGATTGAGTTGGGTAAAGGTGAATAAACTAGGAGGATAGGCAACATCGAAGCGTTTGGTGTTCAAGCGGCCTGTGCTGGTTTCATGCTCTCTTTCAAACCGAGTGGGTAAGCCCCGGAGGATGCGACATAACATAGCCCGGGGCTTTCCCTTGAGATTGAGATGAGTCGTAACTGACACGCTCACCCACTTAGTTTGAAAGAGAGCCTTTGTTCTGCTGTTTAAAGTCCAAACCGCTGATGCAGCCTGCGTTAAGAGATAATCCGAGAAGCGGTTTGAACTCCACAGCAAACCCTCGTTGAAGTTATGGTGGCCGTTGCATGATTCGGAACACCGCGTGAACGCAGTGTTCCAAAGGCGTCAGCCCCTTTTGCCCATTTACCCTCCCGCCATCACTACGCCATCATTGCGCGCTCATTGCGCGCTTTACCCGTAATGACCGCGCAATGACGGCGCAATGATAACGGGCGCCTGGCCAGGTAAAACCATCTCCAATCCATACCACCGTCTCCATGCACCACAAACAAGCCTGCAAGGCCGGTTAAGCCATAGAACTTGACAAAAAACAGCCTGTAAACCTATGATGCACTAAACTGACCCTACCAGAGATATTTCCACAAAGAGGAAAACATGAGCGGAAAACATCTGCCAGCCTGCCTGAGTTTGCTGATTTTGCTAATTGGCCTGGCGTCCCTGCACGCCACGCAACCCTTTTGGAGCCTGGAACCCAGCACCCGCGAGATCGAACGCGCCGATTCGCTGACCGGGTTTGACGTCACGCACTACGTCATCAATTTGCGCATCAACGAACAGACGCACGTGATCAACGGAAACGTGACGGCAATGGTCACCGCCGAGGAAGACCTCACTTCGATCGAATACGAACTGGAAGGCGCCAATCTGCAGGTCACAAGCGTCTCGGTCAACGGCATTGTGAGCGCTTTCACGCATCAGAACGGCATCGTCCACATCCCGCTCAATGTCTCGCAGGGCCAGAATTTCAGCACCACGGTCGTTTATGGCGGGGTCCCCTCGCAAAGTCCCGCGCCCTACAACATCGGCATGCTGTTCACACCCACAGCGGTTTACACGCTTTCCAACCCTGACGCCGGGCGCTATTATTGGCCCAGCTATGACCATCCCTGGGACAAAGCGCTGGTGGACTGGTATATCACCGTGCGCAGCGATTGGCTGGTGGCGGCAAACGGCGTGCGCACCGCCATGGATAACAACGGCGACGGCACACGCACGCACCACTGGGTGTGTTCATCACCCGTGGCGACCTACGTGATGGGTTTCGCCGCCGGACCCTACATCGAATTTCCGCAAACCTCGACCATCACGCCCATCCAGAACTTCGTGCTACCCAGCCAACTCAACAATGCCCAGGTCGATTTCGCCAACGTTCCGGACATGCTTTCTTTTTTCAGCGCTATCTACGGCCCCTATCCCTTCCAGAAATACGGGCACATGGTGGTTCCCATGGCCACCTACGCCGCGATGGAACACCAGACCATGACCACCTTCGGCGCCGCCTACCTCACGGGCAACCAGAACTACGAGTCCATCGTGGCGCACGAACTCACGCACCAGTGGTACGGCAACTACGTGACCCCGATCACCATGCGCGAAGTGTGGCTGAAAGAGGGTTTCGCCACCTATTCGGAGTTCTTGTGGGAGGCGCATCACGAGGGTTGGCAGGCTGGCTGCGACTATCTGCGCGACAATATCCAGCAATACTACATCAGCTGGGAAAACAACAACGGCCCGCACACCATCTTCGATCCTGAATACAACCTGATGTTCGCGCCGCCCACCTATGAGAAAAGTGCTTCCGTGCTGCACATGCTGCGCCTGAAGATAGGCAACGCCGCGTTCTTCCAGTTCATCCAGTCCATCCTGGCCGCTTTTCCCAACGGAAACCTGAATACGGCGGAGTTCGTCGATCTGGCGGAAGCGGCGTCCGGACTGGATCTGACGCAGTTTTTCCAGCAGTGGATCTACTCGCCCGGCATTCCCAACGCCAACCTGACCATTCTGCACGACGGACTGGGCACCGCCAAAGTGATCGGCACCAGCAGCAGCCCCACGGCGACCGCGTTCGATCTGGACATTCCGCTGCGGATTCCAGGTTCGGCGGTCGCGGATTCCGTGGTGGTGCGCGCCACTCCCAATGGCTGCCCCAACTACTTTATCATCGGAATGGACGACAATATCGCGGGCACGCAGATCGATCCCAACCATTGGGTGCTGGCGCGCCAATTGACCCAGAACACGCTGCAACTGGCAAGCTGCCTGGCTTACGACGGCGCTGTGGACCTGTCCTGGTTTGACTTTGGCGCAAACCTACCGCTCAATGGGTATCAGGTCTACCGGCGCGAACTGCCTTCCGGGCAGTGGACCTGTATCACACCAGTGCCCATTGCCGGCCTGGCCTACACCGATGCCGGCGTCGCCAATGGCCACAGCTACGAGTATTATGCGGTCGCTGTGGACACGGAAGGCTTCTTTTCCCTGCCCTCGAACGTCCTCACGGCCTCGCCGATCGACTTTCCCTTCGACCAGGGCTTCCTCTTGGTGGACGAAACCCGTAACGGCAACGGCGCTAATATCTCGCCCACCGATACCATGGTGGACGCTTTCTACGCGGACGTGCTGCAGGATTTCGCGTTCACCCAGTGGGACGTCGACCTGCAGGCAGCGCCCAGCCTTGCCGCCCTGAGCCACTATCCGCTGGTGCTCTGGCATTGCGACGACTTTTCCGACATGCAGATCATCAACAACCTGAACACCCTGGGCTCTTATGTGCTCAGCGGAGGCAAGTTGCTGATCTCCGGCTGGAAGTATCCCAGCCAGTTCGACGCCGCTTTCCTGAACCGTTTCCTGCCGGGAATCACGCCCCTGCTGAACAACTCCGCGGTGCTGGTCTCCGCGCAGTCGGATACCTATCCGGACCTGCATCCCGATCCGCTCAAACTGGCCACGCCGTGGAACTCCATGCTGCCCATGTCCTACGTCTTTACGGGCGCGAGCGCTCCGCTATACACCGCGCAAATCCTGGATGGCGGAACCAACGACGGTGAGCCTTTGGCGATCAGGGTGGATCACACCGGAAGCCTGGCGCTGCTGGGCTTTCCGCTCTACTTCATGCTGCAGGGCGAAGCGCGCGCCTTCCTGAACCAGTATCTGCCCGAATTCT
Organism: Candidatus Cloacimonadota bacterium; assembly: GCA_027318475.1. Lineage (GTDB taxonomy): Bacteria > Cloacimonadota > Cloacimonadia > Cloacimonadales > Cloacimonadaceae > Syntrophosphaera. The sequence continues at coordinate 3,268 of DAHVPC010000020.1, forward strand.
ACCCCGGAGTGGACGCTCCTGACGAGTTGCTCCCCGCTGCCGTTCTGAGCCTGAATTGCAGCCCCAATCCCTGCTTCGGAAGCCTGGACATCTCCTATGCACTGATCAAGGGCACAGCGGAAGCTCGCCTAAGCGTTTACAACCTGCGCGGGCAGAAAGTGCGCGGCTTCGAGCTGCCTTCTGGCCGGGGGATCCAGCACTCCGCCTGGGATGGGCTCGACAGCCAGGGCAGAAAGGTCGCTTCCGGCATCTACATCCTGGAATTGCGCCAGAACGGCCAGCGCTGCAGCCGCAAGGTCCTGCTCGCCAATTAGCTTTAACACGATAAGGATATAAAAATGACACCAACCAAACCGATTGCCAGACTGCGCGCCAAACGCGACGACGCCACATTGGGCGGAGGCGCCAAACGCATCCAGGAACAGCACGACAAGGGTAAACTCACCGCCCGGGAAAGGATCAACCTGCTCACCGATCCCGATAGCTTCGAGGAATTCGACCTCTTCGTCACGCATCGCTGCACCAATTTCGGCATGGAGGAGCAAGTCTTTCCGGGAGACGGAGTGGTCACCGGCAGCGCCACGATCAACGGACGCCTGGTTTACCTCTTCGCCCAGGATTTCACGGTGTTCGGCGGCTCGCTCTCCCAGACCTACGCGGAAAAGATCTGCAAGATCATGGACATGGCGCTCAAAAACGGCTGCCCGCTCATCGGGCTCAATGACAGCGGCGGAGCGCGCATCCAGGAAGGCGTGGACGCTCTGGCAGGCTACGCCGAGATCTTTTGGCGCAACGTGATGGCGAGCGGTGTGATTCCGCAGATCTCCGCCATCCTTGGCCCATGCGCAGGCGGAGCGGTGTATTCTCCGGCGATCACGGACTTTGTGCTGATGGAAAAGCGCAACAGCTACATGTTCGTGACCGGGCCCAAGGTGGTGAAGACCGTGCTCAACGAGACCGTGACCACCGAAGACCTTGGCGGAGCGAGCATCCATGCCAGCAAGAGCGGCGTGGCGCATTTTATCACCAACAGCGAGGAAGAGACGCTGCTCCTGATCCAGAAACTGCTTTCCTACCTGCCCTCAAACAACCTCGAGGATCCGCCCTTCTTTCCCACCCACGATCCCATCGACCGGCCTTGCGAGGCCCTCGACGAGATAATTCCCGATAGCGCCAGCAAGCCCTACGACATCCTGGACGTGATCCACGAAATCGTGGACGAAGGCGAGTTTTTGCAGGTGATGCAGAATTTCGCGCAGAACATTGTGGTGGGGTTTTCCCGGCTGAATGGATTCCCCGTGGGCATTGTGGCGAACCAGCCCAAGGTCTTGGCCGGAGTGCTGGATATCGACGCCTCGATCAAGGGCGCCCGTTTCGTGCGCTTCTGCGACGCTTTCAACATCCCGCTCATCGTGCTGGAAGACGTTCCCGGCTTTCTGCCCGGCACCAATCAGGAGCACAACGGCATCATCCGCAACGGCGCCAAACTGCTCTACGCCTTTGCCGAAGCCACCGTTCCCAAGATCACCGTGATCCTGCGCAAAGCCTATGGCGGCGCTTACTGCGTGATGAACAGCAGGCACATGCGTGCCGACTTGGTTTACGCGTGGCCATCAGCGGAAATCGCCGTGATGGGTCCCAAAGGCGCTGTGGAAGTGATCTTCCGCAAGGAAGCCCAGACCTCGGACGATCCCAAACGCGTCCTGCTGGAAAAAGAGCAGGAATACGCGGAAAAGTTCGCCAATCCCTACGCCGCGGCGGAAAGGGGCTACATCGACGACATCATCGAACCCTCGCGCACCAGGTTCCGCCTGATCCGCGCCCTGGAAATGCTGGCCAACAAGAAGGACAGCATCCCGCCGCGCAAACACGGCAACATCCCGCTTTAGGAGCGCCCTGCATGCCCAAGATCATGATCCTGTTCCTGCTTCTCGCTGTAACCCTGCTTGGGGCTGAAGAAGCGCCCGTACCCACGGTTGAAGCGCTGCAAACGCAGATCCAAGCCATGTCCGACAGCTTGCTGCAACTCCGGGAAAGCGAGGTCTTCAGCGAATACGGCTTCCGCGATACCGACCAACTGCACGTGGTAGCCGCCAAACTGGAAATCCAGAACATCCCGCAGTGGAAGAAGTACCTGGAACTCGAACCCCAAAACCCGGTGCTGGACAAGATGAGCCTGCGCAAATTGGGCATTTCCCCCTATCGCGCAGTGCTGGCTCAGCAATACAGCATCTATGGCTTCACCGAACTCAGCACCCTGCGCGAACTCGCCTGGCAAAAACACCTGCCGGTCAAGCAACTGCGTGCCTTTGCCGGCCTGAAATCCGAACAGAAGCAGTTCGATTCCTATTCCCTGCAGTCCCTGAACATCACACCGGAAGAGCTGGTGCGCTTCGAGAACGAGTTCAACGCCAATCGCCTCAAGTTCGGGCTTTCCATTACCGGTACGGGAATCCTGATGGTCTTTTTCGCTTTGGCGGTCACCGCTCTGGTCATTGGCCAGTTGAAGCGCCTGAATCCCAAGCCCCAAGAGGCCTCCGGGACCATTAAACTCAGCTCCGGAGGCAAGGTCGTATCCCATCCCCAGGATCTGAACAGCGACATCATCGCCGCCGCCATCGCCGCTCTGCACCTCTATAAACAGAGCATCGAGGAACGGCGCAGGCTGCTGCTCACTTTCCGCCGCCACCGCTCCGACCAATGGCACGGCAGCGCCTTGCTCAACATGCCCAACCGCGACCTTTCGCGCCCGAGGAGATGAACCATGAAAACCTATAAACTTATCATCGGCGGACAGCGTTACGCCGCGCAGGTCCTGGAATATTCGCCCTCCCATGCCAAGATCAACATCAACGGCACCGACTACCTGATCCAGATCGAGGACGATACCCTGTCCCAAGTGCCCGTCCTGCCCAAACAGGAACAGTCCGTACCCCTCGCTCCGGCACTTTCCAGCGGCTTTTCACCTGATAACGGCGAAATCCGCGCTCCGCTTCCTGGTGTGATCGCCTCCCTCAAGGTCAAGGAAGGCGACGCGGTGAAGAAGGGCCAGGCCATCCTGGTGCTGGAAGCGATGAAGATGGAATCCGAGATCGCCGCTCCGGTGGATTGCGTGATAGGCAAAATCCATGTCAAGGAGCACGCACCGGTTCAGGAAGGCGACCTGCTGATGACCCTGGAAGGCCTCCAGATCAAGCCCGCGCCTGCTTCCAAGCCATCCCGCCAGACAGTCCAGCCCCCTTCCGAATCCAAGGTCCGCGACGGCGTCATCCGTGCCCCTCTGCCCGGAACCATCGTGGAACTGAAGGTCAAGGAAGGCGAAATGGTGCGTGAGGACCAGGTGCTGCTGATCCTGGAAGCCATGAAGATGGAATCCGAGATCCACAGCTACCTCAGCGGCCGGATCGCCAAAATCCATGTCCGCAAGGGAGATTCGGTGCAGGAAGGCGATCCGCTCGTGGAACTGGAGGGCCTGCAGTGAGCAATTTCCTCCAGATCCTGAATACCACTGGCTTTGTCAACATCACTGCCGGCAACCTGCTGATGATCGCCGCGGGCATCCTGTTCGTGTATCTGGCCATCGCCAAAGGCTTCGAGCCGCTGCTGCTGGTTCCCATCGGCTTCGGCATCATCGTGGGCAACATTCCCGGAATGCTGCAGCAAGGGCTGGGCGTGGTGACCGAAGGCAGCGTTTTGAACCTCCTCTATTTCGGCGTCAACAAGGGTATCTACCCCTCGTTGATCTTCCTGGGGATCGGCGCCATGACGGACTTTTCCACCCTCATCGCCAACCCTAAACTCATCCTGTTGGGAGCCGCAGCCCAGATCGGCATCTTCGGCACTTTCATCGGCGCGCTGTTACTGGGTTTTGATGTGCTGGAATCAGCCTCCATCGGCATCATCGGTGGAGCGGACGGCCCCACGTCCATCTTCCTGGCCTCCAAACTGGCGCCCCAACTGATCGGCCCGATCGCCCTCGCTGCCTACTCTTACATGGCTTTGGTGCCGGTGATCCAGCCGCCCATCATGAAGCTGCTCACAACGCCCAAAGAGCGCGTCATCCGCATGAAACCGCCCCGCCAGGTCACCAAGAAGGAACGCATCTTCTTCCCCATTATCGCCTTTTTGATCACCTCCATAATTGCGCCAGGCGGTGTGATCCTGCTGGCCATGCTCTTTCTGGGCAACCTGCTCAAAGAATGCGGCGTCACCGAACGCCTGGCCCTCACTGCCCGCACCGCCCTCATCGACATCGTGACCGTGCTGGTGGGCTTCACCGTGGGCGCTAAAACCACCGCCGACGTCTTCCTCACTCCGCAAGCTCTCGGCATCTTCTTCCTCGGCGCTTTCGCCTTTGCCATCGCCACAGCCTGCGGCGTCCTCTTCGCCAAACTGATGAACCTCTTCGTGAAGGACAAGATTAACCCCCTGATCGGCAATGCCGGAGTTTCCGCAGTTCCAGCCAGCGCCAGGGTTTCCCAGGTGATGGGCCAGAAATACGACCGCACGAACTACCTGCTGATGCACGCCATGGCTCCCAATGTGGCTGGAGTGGTGGGTTCGGCGGTGGCGGCCGGTGTGCTGCTGGGTATTTTGGGCAGTTAAGCGGATTTCTGTCAAATCCAGTGGGTAAGACCCGGAGGGAACTTCACTTCATCAGGACCACCCTCTTCAACGCGGTCACCGACTGGGTATTCAACTGGCATAAATAGATGCCGCTGGCCAATCCGCAGGTATCCAGGCTGATTTGCCGTGAACCCGGACCGATGTTCCAACTGGCGACGCGTTGGCCCCGCAAATTCAAGATATCCAGGCTTCCGCTTTCCCTTCCGCTGATTTCGGTTCGCACCCGCAGCGCTTGCCCTGACCTGACCGGATTGGGCCAGATCTCACAGATACTAGCCTGGCTGGAAACAGTCGGCGCAAGTTCGTCAGCGCAAGCCACCTCCAGGCCCAGCTTAGCAGCGAAAACATCCATGCCCCCGAAGGAAGTAATCGGCAGACCCGCAAAAGTTGCCGAACCCATGAACCAGCCTGCTACATAGGCAGCGCTAGCATCGTGCAGCGCTATGTCCAAGCCTTCTTCCGAACTGCTTCCTCCCGCGCTTAAAACCCATTGCCAGTTTCCGTCGGTATCCAGTTTTGCTGCAAAGATGTCGGAATAACCGCTGCTGCCAAGGATCGTGGCGCCGAAATCCGCAAAACTGCTGAACGATCCGCACAGATACACGTTGGCCGCGGCATCGACCGCGATCCCATTGCCATTGTCCACTCCAGATCCGCCGGCCCGCCTGGCCCACAGCCAGTTGCCCTGCGGATCGAGTTTCGCGGCGAACAGATCGGAATTTCCCGCGCTGCTTAACACCGTTCCGCCAAAATCCGCCGTTTCGCGAAACACTCCCGATACATAGACATTCGCGCCGCTATCCAGAGCAAGGGCAAAACCGCTGTTCAGATCAGGGCCCCCGGCTTGCGTCGCCCAATTCCAGGTGCCGTCGGAGCCGAGTTTGGCCACGAAGATCCTATATTCGCCCCCGCTGTTCAATAAAATGGTTCCAAAAGCAACCGAACCGAAGTAGTATCCCGTCACATAGGCGTTGGAGGCACTGTCCAGGGCAATACCGTAGCTGCGGTCGATGCTGGAACCGCCGGCTTTCACGGCTCCCAACCAATTGCCGTTGGAGTCCAGTCTGGCCACAAAAACGTCGTCCCATCCGCTTCCGGTCAGAACCGTGGCGCCGAAACTCACATCGTTATTGTAGTTGCCGGTTACAAACACGTTTCCAGCAATATCGACCGCGATATCCGCCCCGTTGTCTATATCTCCGCCTCCTGCCCTTTTGGCCCAGAGCCAGTTGCCGTCGGCGTCCAGTTTGGCGATGAACACGTCGATGTTTCCTGCGCTGGTAAGGGAAGTCGAGCCAAACCAGGCCGTGTGCTCGAAATAGCCGGTGATATAGGCGTTGCCCATGCTGTCCACCACGATGGCCGTCGCATGGTCCTGGTAACTTCCTCCGGCTTTTACCGCCCACAGCCAGTTTCCTGCGGAGTCCAGTTTCGCCACGCAGACGTCAAAGGCGCCGGCGCTGACGAGATTTGTGTCGCCAAAGACCGCCGAGCCGTTGAACACTCCCGCCAGATACTGGTTTCCCTGGCTGTCCAGGGCGATCGCGACTCCGCGGTCATCTCCGGATCCGCCTGCCTGCCCGTTCCACAACCATTGCGGGATGTTCTGCGCGGAGAGCAGGCCACCCAGCCAGACAGCGACGCATAATAAACCGATTTTCATGCAAACATCCTTTGGGGGGTTATCTCTGGAAGGTAATCTGGGATGGGCGTCCGGGTTACTTTTTGGAGCATTGCCTGGTGCGAAACCAGCCTGCCTTTTTTGAGCATAAGATTCCCTCGGAACCTAAGAGATGAACTCCCTTGTATATTAGTGTAAGTCGCTCATATAGTTATAACGGCAGGTCCTGATTCGGAAGCGGATCTTTGTAGCTGCAATCTACAATGTAAACATAATAACGGAAAAAACAAACAATTCCCCGATCCAAATCTGGCCTGAATCCCGGCTCTTTCCAAGGCTGGCTCCCGAAACTCTGCCGATCCTCCGGCGGACCACCCACGAATTCCGCGGGAGGTGCGGCAGTGGAAGATTTGGGGAAAGCATGCCAGGCTCGGGGTTTAGTTAAGAGTAAAAGTTGAGAGTTATGATTTGGAGATGGCGGGCAACAGGGAAAATGGGAAAGGGGGCCGGCTCAGGGAGCAAATATTGTGTTTGCAGGCCAAAAATCCTTCTCATAGCTTTGAAAAAAAATTTCACAAAACAGATGGGCAGATGGGCAGAGGGCTGCTGTGGCATAAGATTGCGTCCTGTTTTGCCCAAAGTAGTGAATCCTTTGGCAGAACCGTTCCGCGGATGCAATACGATGCCACAACAGCCCTCTGCCCGCAGCCTCTTTAAACCAAGATTTTTTCTTGACAAATTCCGGGTCCACTCTTAGCTGTGTTTGGGTCAGGTGGGTAAAGGAGATGAGCCATGCGCCAAAGATTGTTATTATTGCTCGCTGTTCTGATTTGGGCAGGATCAATGCTGCAAGCAGAGGACCGCACGCCACCCAACTGGTCCTTCGCCCGCAATCCGGTTCCCATCCTGACCAGTTACTGGGACTACTTTTTCAACAGTTACAACGATCTGCCGCTCTGCGTGATCCCCAATTCTGAGGGCGGCGGCTATTTCGCCACCTGGCACGGCAAACGCAGCCCCACTTCCAACCGCCGCGTTTTCTACACCTATCTGGACTCTGCGGGAAACATCATCAACACTGGGGAGATCGCCGATCCGGACAGCTATGAGGGCTATCCGGCGATAGCCGTGGATCCTGTGTCCGGCAAGCCTTTCTACGCCTGGGACGGCAATGGCGACGCGGATCAGGAACTGGAAATCCGGCTGACCTCGGACGAGTTCATCGGCTGGATTGCGGGCTTGTTCAACCCCATAGTCAATGTGATCGACAACCCCATCACCATCACAGCGCCCAATGGAACCACGACCACGGATAACGTGTTTTACTGGCCCAGCCTGGCCATCGGGCCTTCGCCGATCGCCGATAAACGCCGCCTTTACGTGCTGGCCCGCAATACAACAATGCACAACGGCTCGCTGACCGCCAACCCCTACATTGCCTGGTCGGATTTCAACCTTACGGACATCGAGAACGGCATCATACCCGCCTGGAACTTCACCAGCATACCCCAATTGGACGATTGGAACGTGACTTCCGGATCGCCCCGCCTCAGTTGCGCGCTCGCTGCCGATGGGACCGGAAACCTTTACTACGCCGGATACCAAAACACCGCGGAGATCTTCGATCCCGACCTGGATGTGTGGGTTTGCGACAACTTCGGCACCGGAACCTGGAATCACATCAGTTTCAACAGCAACCTGCCCACCTGGAATCCGCCCGCCACGCCAACCGGGACCGATGGCTACTTCACCAACGACCAGAACGTTCCCTACACGAACAACCAACTGGTCTGGCGGATAAACAACTCCGGGCATCTGAACGCCACCATCGACGACATGGGCAGGCTGCATATTCCCGGGCTTTGGGTCTTGCATACCATTGACGGGTCCTATTATCCCAACCTGCAGTTCGTGAAGGAAGCCGTTTGGGATCCCGGCCTCACACAGTTCGTCATCAAGGACATCTATCCGCAGGCAGACCCTGGCGACGGGGTCAATACTTCCTTTCAACCCTGGGACCTTGAAGAACCCTTTGGAACTGTGGACAGCTGGGGCGGCAACGCGGTTGAGGGCTGGTATCCCAATATGCTGCTGGATTGGCCCTTTCCGCATTGGGACGAAACCGCGCACCAGAACACCATGATGTTCGCCTACAACAACGTCAAGGTCACCCGGGCCAACTCAGCCGGGCAGATGGCGGCGGTGTGGGTCGACTCGTGGCGGGCACGGCAATGGCACGGCACCCAGGACCCTCAGTACGCGGCCTACGCGGACACTCCGGAGATCTACATCGCCTATTCCCCCAACAGCGGTTACACCTGGCGCGAGCCGATCGTGCTGAACAACGTGCAGACCCAGCAGCTGGCAGGGATCAAGCCCACCTGGGTGTTCCCCGCCGATCAGATCATTTTTGGCGGCCAGAGCTGTAATGGCGCGTGGGGTAAACTGGGCCTGCTGCTCTACGACGATTATACCTGGGGCGCGAACTCCCTGAGCCCGCCCTACCATCCCAATCCGGATGGCGGACGGATGATGTTCATGGAACTGCTGCTCAATCCACCCGTGGCAGTTGACGATCCCGGCCTGGTTCCTCCCCACAACCTGCTGCTGCAAAACTGGCCCAACCCCTTCAATCCCTCTACCACCATCGCTTTCGACCTGCCGGCAGCCAGTTCCGCCACGCTCTCCATCTACGACGTCAGAGGCCGGTTGGTAAGAATCCTGCTGGAAGCCAATCTGGATGCCGGAAGGCATAGCCGCATCTGGAACGGAATCGACCAAGAGGGGAACGGAGTGGCCAGCGGGATCTATTTCTACCGCCTGAGTCTGCCCGGCCACACGGAAAGCCGCAGGATGCTGCTGCTGAAATGAGTTACCGTAACACTGCGTTTACGCTGATCACTACGAACATGTGAGAAATGAGGAGACCCCCATGCTGAAAAACATCTTGCTCGCCCTGATCCTTGGCCTCTGCGCCGTGACGGCCTTCGGGATTCCTGGCGCTGTGGAATTCGCGGGCCACTGGACCGGCGCCATTGCCATCGGCGGAGTTGAATTGCCCATCGAGATCGACATCTTTTCCCAGGCAGAATTGACCGCCTATCTGAGCATTCCCTCGCAGGGGCTGCAATCCGGAGAACTGGCGGTCCTGCGCTGCGATCCTCCGGAACTGGACCTCGCTTTGGAGATCACGCAGCCTCCGGCGCTCTTTTACGCTGTTCTGGGCGATGCCGGCCTGGCGGGTAAATTCTCGCAGGGCGGCGCGGAAGGAAGTTTCAGCCTGGAACGCCACGGCGAACCTGTGCTGCTGGAAGTGCCGGAGTTCGTGTTGCCGGAAGATGTGCAGGAAGAGGAAGTGTGGCTGGAGACCGAATCCGGCGCTATCTATGGACGCCTGATGACGCCTGTAGCGGGTAATGCCAATTCCGTCGCGCTGATCATCGCCGGTTCCGGACCTACCGACAGGGACGGCAATTCGACGCTTCTGGCGGGAAAAAACAACTCCCTGCTGATGCTGGCATGCGGCCTGGCGCAAAAAGGCGTTGCCAGCCTGCGCTTCGATAAGCGCGGGGTGGGCCAAAGCGCCGACGCCCTTGCCAGTGAGGAAGACATCGTCATCGAGGCATACGCGGAGGACGCCCAAGCCTGGCTGCAACTGCTGCGCGGCGATCCCCGCTGGCAAAAGGTGTATGTGATCGGCCACAGCGAAGGCGCCCTGATCGGCCTTTTGGCCTCGCTGCAGGAAGGCCCGGACGCTTATGTTTCCTTGTGCGGCATGGGCAGAAACATGGCGGACGTGTTACGCGGGCAATTGGGTTTGGATGAAAGCGAAGGCATGGATGAGGCGGAGTTGATCCTGGCTGAACTGGCGTCCGGACGCCGCGTGGAAACCGTGAGCCCTGAACTGATGTCGATTTTCCGGCCCAGTGTGCAGAATTTCCTCATCTCCGTGATGCGCTACAACCCTCCGGAACTACTGGCGGCTTTGGCAACGCCGTCGCTCATCCTGCAAGGCGATACAGACCTGCAAATCAGCCTGGAGGACGCATCACTTTTAGCAGAAGCCAGCCCCATCGCCACCTTGCGCATCATACCGGGCATGAACCACGTGCTCAAACCCGCGCCCATGGATCGCGAACTGAACGTGAAGGCCTACTCCGATCCCTTGCTGCCCCTTGCCGATGGGCTGCTGGACGCGCTGCTGGAGTTTTTCCAGGCCTACTGAGAAAACTGGCAGGAGTTTAGGTAAGCGCGTAAACCCTTATCTGGATCATTCCTGCTGCTGCACCGGCACCCAGATCTCGATCACCGAATCCGGGGATTCCGCGTCGAAACGGCAGTCATATACTTCCAACAGGTCGGCGTAGAGCGCCTTGTGTTTCCCCTGGGGCAAGTATTGGTTGAAGATGTAGTTGAAACTCTGCTCCAGATACATCAGCGGGCCCTTGTGCTCGAAGACGATGTAGTCCCGGGCGGGGATCTTGCGCAGGACCACGCCTTCCGGAATACCTTCGGACTTGAGGACTGGGACGCAGGCCATGTAGCCAAAGCCGATGTGTTCCTGCGGGTTGTAGTCCGCGGTGAAGAAGTTGATCCCGTAGTAGGGAGCCTGGGGATCGGCGGGCAATTGTTCCACGACGCCCATGAACTGGTTCCAGCAACCCATCATGGCCTCGTGTTCCATGGTGTCCAGCACCTGGAATCCCGCCATCAGCATTTCGCCCAGTTTGGCTTCCCGGGGCTCTTGCGAGGTGCTGAATCCGGGTTCGGCGCTGGGAATTTCGGGAGTAGCATCGGCGGCAAACAGCGCGCTCCAGCAAAATAGAACGATCAATGCGAACATGATACTGGCTGTCACATCAGCCTCCTTGTGCATAGGATGAATGCAGGCTAAATCCGGGCGGTATATGTCAAGAGAAAAGTGGGCTCAGGATGCGGATGCCGAGTCTGCTCAGACTTCTGCGCTCAGTTTCAGGAAGAAGTTCAGGCCAGCTCCGGGAAAGCCGTATTCGGTCTGGTAGTTGGCGTCGAGGATGTTTTCCAGGCCCAGTGTGGCTTTGACCCTGCCGAAATCGCGGCCCAGTGAAAGGCTGTGCAGCCAGTAACTTTGCAGGCTGCGGTAGTTTCCGGAGGCGTCCTGGCTGAAGCGCGTATCCGTGTAACTGCAGGCGTGGCCTAGCTTCAGTTGCCAGGGCAGGCTCCAGTCCTGGCGGAAATTGGCCTGGTTGCGCGGCGTTTCGGTGAGCCGGTATTCCGAGGGGGAATTCCACCTCAGCAGGGCGTAGCCCAGTTCGCTTTTCCACCAGGGGAAAGGGTTCCAGGCCAGGCTGTATTCGCAGCCCCAGCTGCGCACCTGGTCGATGTTCTGATAACGTTCGTCCACGCGTTCGATCAGGTCGCGCGCGTCGTTGTAATACAGGCTGAAGCGGTTGCTGAGCAAGAACCTGCCCAGGCGCAGGCCTAGCCGGTGGTCGAGTTCCAGTTTGAGCGCGTGCTGCGGTTTCAAGCCGGGATTTCCGTTTTCGGCGGAAAAGAGCTGGCGCAGAGTGGGAAAACTGATGTGCCGGCCGCCGGAAAGCGTGAACTCGCTGAGTTCGTTGAATCGCATCACCAAACTGGCAGCGGGCTCCGGATACAGGCGTAGAGAGCGGTTCAGGTCGCTTTGCGCGGCGCTGGTCCCAAAACAGCCCACCAGGTCGATCCTCCCGGAAAGTGTGTGCCTCCATTGGCAGAAAACGTTGTAAACCTCCAAACGGTGCGGGGTCCAGTCCGGATAGTTGCCGTTGTCTTTCCGGGTGCTGCGCAGCGTTTCCAGCCGCAGACCCAGATCGAAGGAATTGCGTCCGTCCGGTTCCCAAACCAGGCGCGGATTGAAGCCCAGCGTGGAATAGCGCATGCGGCTGTCCACATTGATTTGTTGGTGCGCGGGGTCGCTGAATTGCTGATAGGTATCAAGGCCGCCATCGTAGTAGAGGTGCGCGGAGGCTTTCCAAAATTCACCCAGCACTTCCTCATACTCAAGCGTGCCCCAATAGTGCGTCCAATCAAGGTAACGGCGGTAATCCAGGGCATAGATCGAGGAGGGGATCAGTTTCTCCGGCACGTAAGCCAGCCCGGCGGAACACCGCAGATCCCGGAAGTCCGACCAACCATAGCCCAGCCGGGCTTCGATGTCGTATTGAGTCTTGCCGGAATGGTTGCGGACGCCTCCGTTTTCGAAAGGCGTGGAGGCGAAAGAGCGCGGCAAGACCAGCCCTGCGTAGTGTTCCCGGGCTACCCCAACGTAGTAGGTCAGATCTCCCAAACGGTGCGACGAACTGAGCGCGAGGCGGTTGGAGTTGTTGCGCTTGGCCAGAACATCCAGTTTAAGCCAGCCGGAATTATCCGGATCCGCTGTGATGATGTTCACCACGCCGCCCAATGTTCCGGGTCCGTAAACCGCGGAGCCGGGCCCCTTGATGATCTGGATCTCGCGGATTTCGCCCGGGGAAAGCTGATGCAGGTCCACATTGCCGAAATAGCCGATGTTCAGCGGCCGGCCATCGACCAGCACCTTCACTTCGTTTTTCCTAAAACCCCTGATGCGCAGATTGCTCTCGTCCCTGGTTCCGGCTGTGTTCATGACGCCGCCGATCTCCTGCAGGCCTTCGTAGAGGTTCAGGGCGGCAGCGCCCCGCTGCTCCTGATAATCCAGCTGATGCAAGGCTCCGACCGTATCTCCGGGCTTTTCCGCTATCACGCGCACAGTTGGCAGCAGATAGCGCCGGTTACCCAGCGAATCGGCCGGAGCCTTGGGCAGAGCGGCTTCCGCCCCACACATCAAAGGCAGGCAGAGCAGCCCCAGCCCGATCAGGATTTGGCGCAAAAAGCCCCTATTCAGTGATCATCACAGTGCTGGTGAAGCCGCTGAGGTTCTCCGGCACGGTGAAACTGATGTCGTATGTATCCTGCGGAGCCAGAACGATGTCCGCGGTCATGTCTGTGGTCGCTCCGTAAATCCGAACGGAGGCGAGCTTCTTGAACTTCTTCAGGCTATTGGGCAGATCGGCATTGAAAGACGGGAAGGTGGTGACCTCGGAATCCAGCAAGTAATAGCCGTCGTTCACCAGCTCGGGCTGGTAAAATTTCGTATAGCCGTCCGCGGCCACAAAGCCCAGGGAGTCGTAAACGGCGATGCCCTGCAGCAGGTCGCTGAGTTTGATCGCGTCTTCGACCGCGCCGTCCCAGTTATCGGTGGGATAAAGGACCAAGCCCTTGAGTTCGACCTGTTTGCTGGCGCGTACTCCGGAATTGACCTCAACCTTGCGATAGAGGCGGAACAGATCGGCGTCGCGCACTTTGAAGGCTCCGGGTAGGTTGGCGTCCGGAAACCAGGTCCGGTGGTCGTCGCTGGGGACGAAATAACCGTTGGAAAAGAGGTCCCAAGTGAGGTCATAGCCGGCATAGCTACTTTGGCGGGGGCTGAAACCGTCTTCGGAACTCACGATCTCGTAGGCGAACAGGGAGCGGAAATCATCCGTGGCGTCGGCCGAGGAATCGACGTGATTGCGGACGGAGTCGGCGTTGATGAATTGGTCCAGACTGTAGCCGAGGACGTCTTCATTGGTGGGATTGTCGTTTTCGCTGCAGGCAGCCAGGCTCAGCAGCAGCGCGATCATAGCGCACAAATAAATCAGCTTCTTCATTTTTCCTCCAGAAGGCTGTAGAAGAGGGGAGGCGCAGTTTGGCTCTCCCGCCTTTCCAAAAGGGAGGCATGGCCGTTTCCCGCCATACCCTGTCGGTGTTTGCTCGTGCCGGAGCGGTTTAGAGGCAAACACTCGGCGTAAGTACAAAAAAAGCCGGACGGCAAAAAACGTCAAGGCTAATGCGCTCGCGCCCTGTTCCGGCCTTCATGTTTGACCCAAAAAACGCTTCAGCGGGAAGCCCTTTTCCTGTCCCGCGAAACTCAGACCAGCGGGACGGAATCCCCCATGGCGTATAGCGAAATGCAGATTGGGGACGCACCGCTAATCAAACACAAAGAAAGGCTCAGGTTAAATCAGGGTGGGAGGCATATCCATCATCCCAGCGAAGCAGGCCGTGCAAAGTGATTGCAGGGATTGTAGAAGTGCCATCGGGACCCGGCTCTATTCGCCTGGTTCTCTTACTATCTGAAATGCCATCCCGATGGGACTCATGGCTGTTACTATGCGGAAAACGTGGCTGGCCTCCTTGCCGTACAGCCAGCCGACTAGATGTCTGAGCTCAGGGAAATCGCTTCCCTTCCGCTTGGAATCAGCGCTACCGATGTGGGGTAAGGGCCAGGTCACGCGCTGTGGTGCACCTCAGCGGTTATCATCTCTTGAATCAGCATCATTCCCGCAATGGAGCAAAAAAAATCTTGACATACATAACAAGACGCATATAGGGCGATTTAATTGTTTGGGCAAAGGAGATAACATGAAGAAGGCTTTTGCGTTATTTTGCGGCTTACTCTTTCTGGCCTGCCTCGAGGGGCTGGCGTTCCACTCCTCGCTATCCGGCGGAGCCTGGACCAATCCTCTCACCTGGGATAGCGCCGCCTATCCCGGTCCGGGCGATGACGTCTTCCTTCACGGCGAGGTCTACGTTGGGGGAAACTGCTTCTGCGCCAACATCTGGGTGCAGGACGCCGCTGCCGTGCTCCGGAATCAGGACGGGGTGAACGGCTATCTCTATGTTTCCGGCAATATCAGCAATTCCGGAACGATCCGCAATGCCGCGGGCGGCGGCAATTTCGCCCTGCTGATAGGGGGGGACGTCAGCAATAACGGCAGCTGGAGCGACTATTACATCTTGCTGAACGGGAATAGTCCACAAACGCTGTCCTTTCCCTCTTCCCATCCCTATAACGGAGCCAACCTATGGGATAACGACGCCGCTTCCCCGGTTTTGGCCGGAGGAGATCTCTGGTTCAACAACACCGTCATCAGCACCGGCAACGCGACCCTGAGGCTGGACACCGGCGATTACGACCTGAACCTGCACAACTGCGTCCTCACCGCCAATGTCCTAAGCACCGCGGCCAGCGTCCTCAACATGACCGGCGGGGGCTACATCAGCGGCTGCGGCTTTCAGTCCATCAGTTTCGCCGGCGAGGTGAACTTGGGATCGGACACCGCGATCGCGGGGGACCTGGTTAACACGGGCATTTTGCAAAACGGATCTCCCAGCTCCCACCACCTCTACGTCCAGGGCAACCTGACAAACCTGGGCACACTGCAGAACGGCAGTGCTTATTTGTATCTCCATTGCGCGCAGGATCTTGTCAATTCTGGAGCCCTGGCCCCACACCAGATTTACCTCAGCGGTCCCAACCCCCAGTATCTGGCCAGCACGGGATCCTTATCCCCCTCCGGCCTCAGCGACACCGATCCAGCCAGCCCGGTGGTCGTGCAGAGCGATTGTCAGTTCATAAACTGCTCCATCAGCCTGAACAACGGAACCTTGATCCTGAACCAAGGCGCGGGCAGGACCCTGGGCCTGAGCGGCGGCAGCCTGCAGCTGGCGAACGTGCAGGGGGGCAACGGGGCGAAGCTGGCGCTCTCCAATGGCGCTTATCTGTTCCAGGTGGCCTGTGACGAGATCGTCTGGGAAGGCAGCGTGATCGTAGCCGACGGCGTGAGCGCTGGCAACCTGACCAACAATGGGATCCTGATGAGTTACGGCGGCCCCTACGGCCAGACGCTCTCGGTCAGCGGCCAGCTGGTCAACGGTCCCGCGGCCTCCATCGTCAACAATGGTTCTTTCAACCTGAACCTCGGCGGCGATCTTTACGATTACGGGGCGATTTCCAACACCAGGATGGAATTCACCGGAGAGAGCGATCACCTCCTATGGCAGGATGCCGGAGCAGCTCCCATCAGCTGCTGGTACTTACAGAAAACCACGGCCGCGGGAAGCCTCATCATGCTTTCTGACCTGAGGTTACAAAACTGCCAGCTGACTTTGAACGGAAGCAGCCTGGCCCTGCAGAACCACACGCTGCAATTGAACGGTGGCAGCCTGTCCGGAGGAAATCTGGTCTCCGGGGAGAACAGCATCCTGCTCTTGAGCAACAACGCCACCCTGAGCGCCCTCAGCGGAGGGAACCTGACCTTTCAGGGCACGGTTCTCCTCAGCGGCGACTGTTCCTTTGCCACCGTGGTCAACCAAGGTTTCCTTAGCCGCTACCAATTCAATACCAATCTCACACTCAGTGGAGATTTCCTCAACCACGGCACCGTCACCAGCGATTACTACGGTCTCTTCATCTATGTGGCGGGGAACTTTGCCAACTACGGCAGCATGTCCAATAAACGGGTGATTCTGAACGGCATCCAGAATCAGACAGTGCACCTGACCGGCGAGGAAACCATCCAAAACCTGGTACTGGAATCTGATATCGGCAGCGCGGATTGGTACCTGAACGGCATCCCCAGCGGCCTGAGCGGAAACTCGGTCTATCTCACGCTGCCCAGTCTCTTCCTCTACGGCATTTGGCAGCCTTATCTGGCAGCTTCCAACAGCTGGGGCAGGCAGATCTACATCATCCGGTTGGGAGAGCTCGACGCGCCGCAAAACCCGGTCCTGTTCTCCGATCCTGCCGGCTTCAAACTGCGCTGGAACCAGGTATCCGGCGCGTTCTTCTACAAGGTCTACGCTGCGTGGCAGATTGCCGGCAATTATAGCCCCATCTCCGGCAACATCATCGATCCCAATCCTATGGACGGGATCGTAGAGTTCATAATACCAGCCCAGGGAGACAAGAGGTTTTTCCGGATAACCGCGGGTTATTGAAAGCGGGGATTCCAAAGATTAGCCCGCGAATCGCGCCATAAAGACCTGCTCTGGGGCGTTAGTTAAAGGTTTCTGTCTCCCCGGAAGGCCTGTCTGACCGGCCTAGCTGCGCAGCAGCGTCAGTTTGGCTTCCCCCAGTGTGGTTCCATGCTCGCTAAGCCGTACCAGGTAAATCCCATTGGGGCAGGGTTTTCCCATGCTGTCGCGGCCATCCCAAACCGCGCCGAGTTCCCCGGATGATCCTGGCGAAGTCATGAGACTCCTGAGTTTACGCCCCTTTATGTCGTAGATTTCCAACTGTGCCTGCCTAAAAACGATGGGAGAGCCAGCGCTGGCAGGTTTGGCTTGCAGTTCGCAGAAACCACGGCTGGGATTGGGAGTGGCGCTAAGGCTTACCGGATCAAGCGCGGGTACGTTCACCGGATCGTCAGCATCCACTTCAGCGCTTAAGACGGCAACGAACGCATCAAGTCCTCCAGCACCGTCCATTGACAGGCCGTCGAAGCCGAAACTGCCCTGGAAATACCCCCCTATATATGAATTTGCGTTCCTGTCCTGGACGATGTCCCAGCTGCAATCGCTGTTGGGTCCTCCGGCTGATTTTACCCAGTTCCAGATGCCATTGGAACTCAGCTTGGCGATGTAAACATCCCATCCCCCCAAACTGGTCAGCGTCACGTCCCCGAATTCAGCGCTGCCGGAGTAGAAGCCCGTTACGAAGCAGTTGGCAGCGTCGTCCAGACAGACGCCGTAGCCGCAATCCAGGCCGCTTCCTCCCATCGATTGCGCCCAGAGCCAGTTGCCCAGGCTGTCCGTTTTGGCCACGTAGCCTTCGTAGGAACCGTTGCCGGCCAGCGGTATCTGCCCAAAGATCGCGTATTCCTGAAAGACGCCTGTCAGCAGGACGTGGGAATCCTGGTCCGTGACAATCCCATAACCATAGTCCTCGCCTGTTGCTCCAGCCTGTTTGGCCCACAGCCAATTGCCTTGGTTATCCGACTTGGCGATGAAGATATCCTTGCTGCCAGCGCTGGTCAGGTTGGTTCCGCCGAATTGGACCGAACCCATAAAGGATCCCGAAACGTAGGCGTAGCCGGTTTCGCTCAGGCACAGACCCAACGCCGAGCCGAAATCCGCACCGGGAGCGTTGATAGCCCAGAGCCAGTTGCCGTAGCTGTCCAGTTTGGCCAGATACATATCCTCGTTACCGCCGCCGATGATGAAGATGTCGCCGAATTCCCCGCTGTTGGTGAACCAGCCGGTGATGTACACGTTCCCCTGTGGATCAGTGTCTATCTCGTAGGCGATATCGTAGCCCGTCCAGCCGGCCCGTTTGGCCCAGAGCCAGTTGCCGTCCGTGTCCAGTTTCGCTACGAAGACGTCCTGATTTCCAACGCTGGTCAGAGTGGTCGAACCGAAGAAAGCGCTGGCGGAAAATCCTCCCGCCGCATAGAGATTGCCCTCGCCGTCCAGAGTGAGCGCGATTCCGGAGTCGCTGCCGAAGCCCCCGGCCGTTGCCACCCACTCCCAATCTCCCTCAGTGTCCAGTTTCGCCACAAAGATGTCGTAGTCGCCCTGGCTGGTCGCGATATCGTCGCCAAAGCCAGCGGAACCTTGAAAACTCCCGGTCACATAGAGATTGCCCAAACTGTCGCAGACAACATCGGTGCAGGTGTCATTGCCGGAACCCCCTGCTCCGTTCGCCCACATCCACATCGGCACTTGGGCATTCATTCCGCCCCAAATGATCAGGGCGGTCAGACACATAAACAAACTTCTCATTTTGGACATTGATTCCTCCCGGAGTTGCTATGCAATAAAGTCAATATTCTATACCCCGTCTATCCGTGTCAAGAAGATTCCTGCTCACCTAAGCCTTGACTGCAGATCAAAGATCTACGGGTAATCAGGCCAGCGCAGAGGCTCCCGATACGCGATCCCGCCAGACCGGATAAATGCCCGCCAGTGCTTGGCGGGAGCAATATCAGGTGGATCCCGCCTCACTCGATCAGTGTGATAACGCGGTAAAACTTCCTCGGAGCGCCGGTATCGCCGCTGAAGCTGGTCCCCGTGACGGTGGTGACAGTGCTGAAAGTCCCATCGGGATCGTCCGCGGCCTCCACGCGATATCCGGTGGCGCCGGGTACCGGAGCCCAACTCAGAGCAACCGAGCCATCGCCGACGACCAGAATGGGCAGTTCCGGCGCCTGGGCCATCATCTCGTCGGCGCCTATATCGGGCGTCAGCGGATCCCGCGGATGGCCGTCAAAATCTATGTTGCAGCCAGGAATGACCAAGCCGCTGTTGGCAGCTAGGGTGACCGCGGTGAAGGGAATATGCAAATTCGAGGAACTGACGAAGGGCACATCCTCGGTGTAGGAATTCTGGTCGCGGTTGACAAGAGCGGCTTTATAGGCGGCCAGGGTCTGGTAATAATTGCTGCCGATGCGCGCGATCAGGTGCTGCGCGTCCGGAGTGCCGCTGTAGTAGATGTTTTTGTCGGTGTTGGAACCGATTTGGACTGAGTCGGAATAGTATACGGCATAGTTATAGCCACTGCTGCCGGGGGTGGATTCGTTGACCAGGATGTTGTTGCGCAGATCCACAGGCGCATAGATTCTCAGGCAGGTGGAGGCGAAACCGGGATTCAATCCCGCGGCGTCCAGATAGATGCTGTTGTAGTGGACATTGTGCAGGGTACCGTTTCCAAGGTAGATGCCGATCACGGACAGATAGTTGGTGGGGGCGTAGAGGCGGCTGATCATGTTGTTGTGGATGGTCTTGTTACCGCTGGTGTGGGCGTAGATGCCATAAACCATGGATTGCGGACCGCTCACGCCGATATCCTGCAATTCATTGCGGGCGATCTCCACAGTGCCGGCAGCGTGGATGCCGTACAATTCAAAACCGTAGTTGGCATAATAGTACAGGTTGCTCAGTTCGTTGGCGCTGATGAGGGTCTCGCCTGTATTGGAAGCGGAGATGCCGTAGAAATTAAAATAGTTGTAGCGATGCTCGTTTGAGCCGACCATGACATTTTGCAGCTGGTTCCCGCTGATCACGGAGTTAGAGCCGGCAGGCGCGGACTGTTGATGGATCAGATAGATCTGCCCGCTGCTGGCGCTCAGGATGTTGGGGATCTGGAGGTCGTGGATCTGGTTGTTGGTTATATTCCCAGCGCCGCTGAGGGTGACCGCTTTGAACAACGGTGAGGAACCGGCAACATCATAGGTGTTATCAAAGATTCGGTTGTCGTCGATGGTGGTCTGTCCGGTGGTATTGTTCACCAACACAGCGTAAAAAGCGCCTCCGGGCACAGTGCAGTGGGAAATCTCGTTGTGGCTGATATTGACTGATCCCGCAGGGGTGGAGGAAATGCCAATGAAGTTGTTGCTGTTGGCTGAAGCCGTCATGGGCGCGGTGCAGTAACTGATGGTGTTGTAGGTGATATTTACGTTGTTGGTGGTAGAGCTCAGGGTCGAGTTGCGCGCGATTCCAGTTTGTCCGTGATAGGTGTCGGCGCTGCTGAGCCGGATATGATTCATGGAGATCTGGCAATCGTCTTCATCCCCGTCTTCCACATAGATGCCGCGGATGGCGAAAGGATAGTCCTGTCCAGCGTAGAAATTGCTGTAGATGTCGTTGCTGTAGATGGTCAGATCTCTCTGTTGGCGGGCCAGGATCCCGGTGGAGGGAATATAATCGTGGGGATAGTTGGAGTTGCATCCGCCGAAGTTCGTGATGAAGTTGCCAGTGATGACATTCTCAGTGTCTTGAAATCCGGAATTCCCGTTCAGGACTATGCCAAAGTTGGCATTATTCACATTATTGCCGGAAATCTGATTATAGGAATGCGACTCGCTGAGTGAGTCGTTAATCAAGTATACATTCGTAGCATAATAAGGATTGATTCCACCGAATGTGGCAATGCCCACTGAGCCTTCCTGTCGTGTAAAGATTCGGGGGCCACCAGTGGAAGCTGCGCGGCTGAGCGAAAAGCTGCAGTTGGTGATCGTATTATGCTGGCAACCCCTGCTATAGTCGTCAGTCCAGCCGTGGAAGAGCCCGATGCCATACTCCATGCTGGCAGGAACCGTGTCGTAGAGATCAACGAAGTGGAAGC
The DNA here is from genome assembly GCA_027318475.1 of Candidatus Cloacimonadota bacterium. GTDB lineage: Bacteria > Cloacimonadota > Cloacimonadia > Cloacimonadales > Cloacimonadaceae > Syntrophosphaera. The sequence goes on from DAHVPC010000020.1 coordinate 24,435, forward strand.
CGGTGATGGTCACCCAGTCGCTGCCAGCCAGGGCGATGAAACCGTCCATGGGCAAGGACCAGGGGGTGGCTGTTCCAGGATATGAATAAATCGTGTTGTTGTTGCCCTGCAGGATAACTGGATTGGAGTAAGCACCAGATGCGGTAATTACAATAGGCGCTGTCAGCGTTTGGTTCGACAGGACGTTGAAGGTCACGCCTCCGGTTCCGACGCCGCGAAAATTGAGGGTATCCACGGCTTGCGCCAGTGAAGAAAAGTACCCGGGTATCTCCCAGTAACCATGCATTGGCTGCGGGTCGGCATAAGCCGCGGAATACGTCAGCAGCGCGGCCAGAAAGATGAAAATCAAGGTCTTGGTCATGTTAGACTCCTCTTTTGATAGGGATGGTCGTTATATGTCCGATCCGGCTCAGCTGCATTATCAAACACAATCTGAAACCGGAGAGGTGCTGATATGCGAAAGTTGTGGGTGTGGTCGCGTCTGAGACGCAAAAAAGTCCGGGAACGTGAAGCGCTCCGGATCCGCGCGCTTTGCCGGCTTTGCCGTTCACATTCGAACCGCATAGCTGGTGAAAATACCTGGAAACGTATGCCTGGTCAGTACGCATCAAGGGCCCTTTAGTGGATTTCCACCGGGTGGAGGAAGATCTGGTTGATATTTAGCACCAAGAAAAGCATTTCAATTCTCGTCAAGAGATTTTTGACTTTTTGCATACCTCCGTTGTTTACTTGCCGGCCGCCTTTCTATCGAGGACTGGGAGATGTGGTAGAAGATTCGAAAAAGGCGCTAAAGGCGGGTAATGTAGAAAGATAAGGCTTTCTTTCAATCCGAGCGGGTGAGGAATAAGCGCCCAGAATCCAGACAGTGGCAGATTCGGGGTGACAACGAGTTCGTTGTTTCGCTTCCGGGATCATTGCGGGGTTATTGCGCGCTCAATGCGCGCTTTGCCCGTAATGAGCGCGCAATAACCCCGCAATGATAACGGGAGCGCCGGGGGGAATTTCCACCAAGTTTGAAGGAGCGCGGATCAGGGAGCGTTACGGCAAACCCGGAAGCCCAGGTACTCCCAACTGGATGTGGCGGCGGCGAAAAGCTCCCGGTTGGCCACATTACAATAGCCTCCATCGTAGTACCAGTTACCGCCCCGGGTTACCAGATAAAACCCGAAGTGGACATCCCAGCACCATTCCATAAGGTTGCCGCTCATGTCGTAAATCCCCAGTTCGTTGGGAGCCAGCATGCCGCCCATGTGGTAAACGCTGCCGCTGTTGCCAATATGCCAGCCGACCTCGTTCAGGGTGTTGCTACCGCTGTAGGCATAGGAATGGGTCTGCAAACCTCCCCGCGCCGCGTATTCCCATTCTGCTTCGGTTGGCAGGCGATAGCCTGGCGCGGCTGGGTTCCAGACGACGTATTCGGGATGCTCGAAGTTGATGCCCCAGGTCAGGGGCCAGTTATTGACGTCAGTTCCGTAATCAGTGCCGTCCTGCACGTAGCTGTAGCAAGGGGTGAGCCCTTCCAATACGCTGCGGCGGTTGCAATAGGCGATAGCCTGAAACCAGGAGACGTTGGCTTTCGGGTAGTGGATTCCGTTGTTGTAATCGGACATGACAATGCTGTAGTGGCTGTTCGTGACTTCCTGCAAACCCATGTAGATGGAAGAGATGCTCAGGTTGGGCCCGAAAAAGCTGTTGGGCACGGCTATGGTGCCGCCGCTGACCAAAGCGAAGCCTGCCGGAACTTCCGCGCCTTGCGAGGTAACGTAATAGTAGCGCCGCGGCTGGATGACCGGGGCGGTCCAGCTGGTTCCGCTGAACGAGCCGCTGAGGTCTTCGGTGAAAGCCTGGCCAGGAGCACTCCCCGAATAGACCTTGTAGGAAGTTGCGCCGGATGCCGCGCTCCAACTTAGCGTGACGCTGGAGCCAGTGACGTCGATAGCCAGGCCAGCCACACGTTGGTGCTCAGTCTGGACTGGGATATCCACTCCGGAAGAGGTTTCCAGCACACCATCCGGGGATAGCCGGTAGGACACTATCCCGTCCGTGCCGGCCCCCAGGGCCGCACTCGCGAAAACCAACAGCGAACACAATAGCAGTACTGATTTGGGGGGCATCTGATCTCCTTCTCTGGTTCAATTTTCCTGCCATCCCGGTCCAGTGGCGGGCAGGCAGGTCAGCGGATGGCAAAAACACAACTGGACGCGTGATACCCTCAACGGGCAGAAGCGATATCTGTCAAGACAAAGACATGGGACCGGGCGGTTTGTTGCCTGCGGGAGGCAAGGATGTGGGCTTCGGCGGGGAAGGCGGTGATGCGGGAGCCTGTTCCCAGGCAGGCTTGCGTGGACACGGGGTTGAGAAAGTGGTGGAGCTAAGGGGATTCGAACCCCTGGCCTGAACATTGCGAACGTTCCGCTCTCCCAGCTGAGCTATAGCCCCACTTTTTCAGAGCAATGAGTCAAGAGCAGAGAGCAGAGATAACTCTGGCTCTCATCTATCTAAACCGTAGCACTGGCTTGCTACGCTACGCTGTTACTTCAAATCTGCGAGCAGGTCTTTTGTCAAGGACAGTTTTGTGCCGATCTCGGACTGGCGCTGCCGTTCGTTTTCCACAACCTCGGGTTTGGCGTTGCTGAGGAAGTTCTGATTGGCCAGTTTGGCGCTGACACCGGCGAGTTCTTTTTCCAGTTTTTCGATCTGTTTGCCGAGGCGGACCCGCTCGGCATCGAGGTCCACCAAGCCGGCCAGGGGCAGGAAGATCTCAATGTTGCGGACCACGGCGGCGATGGAAGCGGGCGGTTTGGCCAGGCCGGCTGACACTTCCAGGTTTTCCACCTTCGCCAGTTTGCGGAAATAGGAGGCGTAGCGGGAGAACAATTCCGCCTGGCGGGGTTCGCTGATCCGGATGGCCAGTTTGACCGTTGCGCCGGGGCTGAGGTTGATCTGCTTGCGCAGGTTGCGCACCGCTGAGATGGCTTCCTGCATGAAGGCCATGTCGTCGGCGATGTCCGGATCGATCAGGGCGGGATCGCAGGCGGGGAAAGCCGCAGCGATGAGGGCGGATTCCGGCTGGGGAAACACACTTTTCACGCTCTGCCAGATCTCTTCGGTGATGAAGGGCATGATGGGATGCAGCAGGCGCATTGCCGATTGCATCACGTCGAGCAGGATGTAGAGCGCGGTGCCCCGGGAAGCCGGATCGTCGGAATTGAGACGGTCTTTGCTCAGCTCGATGTACCAGGAGCAGAATTCGTCCCAGAGGAACTGGAACACGCACTGCGCGGCGTCGTTGAGGCGTAGGCTGGCATAGTGTTCGCCTGCATCGCGGGCTGTTTCGTTCAATCTGGAATAGATCCAGCGGTCGGCGAGTTCCAGCCGCAATTCCTCTTTATTCAAGGGCTGGTAGCCTTCCGGCAGATTAAGCATGATGAAGCGGTAGGCGTTCCAGATCTTGTTGGCGAAGTTGCGGCCCGTTTCCAGGATGGCGTCTGTGTAGACCACATCAGCGCCTTTGGGCGTGCCGAAGACCATGGAGAAGCGCAGGGCGTCGGCTCCCACGCGGTCGATGATGTCGATCGGATCGGGGGAATTGCCCAGGGATTTGCTCATCTTGCGGCCGAGTTCGTCGCGCACCGTGCCGTGCAGGAGGACAGTGTCGAAGGGGATCTTATCCCGGAAATGCAGGGTGCTCATGATCATGCGGGCCACCCAGAGGTAGATGATTTCCGGCGCTGTGATCAGCACGTTGGAGGGCTGAAAGCGCCGCAGGTCGGGCGTTTCCTCGGGCCAGCCCAGCGTCGAAAAAGGCCACAGCCAGGAAGAGAACCAGGTGTCCAGCACATCCTCGTCCTGACGGAACGCGGTGCCCCGGCAGTCCGGACAGGAGGCCGGAGTGTCCTTCGCCACGACCAGTTTGCCGCAGGACTCGCAGTAATAGGCGGGAATGCGGTGTCCCCACCAGATCTGGCGGGAGATGCACCAGTCGCGGATGTTGTTCATCCAGTGCATGTAGACCTTGGTCCAGCGTTCCGGCTGGAAGCGCACTTCGCCGCTTTCCACCACGGCGATGGCACGTTCGGAGAGGGGCTTCATCCTCACGAACCACTGGTCGGAAAGGTAGGGTTCGATCACGGTGTCGCAGCGGTAGCAGTGGCCCACGGCGTGTTCGTGCCTTTCCGTCTTCTCCAGCAAGCCTTGGGCGGTGAGCATCTGCACCACCTTGTCGCGGCAGGCGTAACGGTCCAGGCCGGCGAAATCCTTGCCCGCGGCGTCGTTCATCACGCCATGCTCGTCCATCACCAGCAGTTGGGGCAGATTGTGCCGCAGGCCGATCTCGAAGTCATTGGGATCGTGCGCCGGGGTCACTTTCACGCAGCCGGTGCCGAACTCCAGAT
>DAHVPC010000210.1 GCA_027318475.1 Candidatus Cloacimonadota bacterium
CCCTATCTACCATTATCTGCGGAGCATCGGCTTGAAAGAAATATAGGCTGTTAATTAGCAATTGGGCAGTGTATAATATAGGCAGAGTGGTATGATTCTATATTGATGTATCCTCGTTTGTGATAAACTGAGTTAGCCCCGGAGGGGCGCCAGATCATAGCGGTGGGTGCGAGCGACGCAGGAGCGAAGCCCCCCGGCCACAAACCTCAATCTGTAATGAGCCCCGGAGGGCGCGACACCAAAACAACTATGCATTTGGATATCCTTTTTCGGGGGCTGACGCACCCATCGCTATGCTCTACCGCCCCTCCGGGGCTAAAATTGTTTGTCGGGGATTACGGCTCGGGGGGCTGACGCACCCACCGCTATGATCTACCGCCCCTCCGGGGCTAAAACCGGCTCTATATCGCCCAATCCAGCTAGGGGCTACAATTGACCAATCATCATATCAATCCTCGCATACCCCTGACTGCTGATTTCATCGATTAATCGATTCATCGATTCCCCGCCATTGCGCAGTCGAGGGCAGAGTCAAGTTCCCCAAGTTCCCAAGTTCCCCGCCTTGACACCAATTCCACCAATTCACCAATTCCCAGTTAGAAGTTACCGCCACGCGTTATCCTGATTCAGTAAAAAAGGGGGCCGGCCTACACCGACCCCATGGAATACTGTGGTGCTGGCATCAGCCGGCATTTTTACTCCCATTGGCGGGACG
>DAHVPC010000211.1 GCA_027318475.1 Candidatus Cloacimonadota bacterium
GAGAATAAGATTAGTCGTAACTGGCACTCCCACCAACTTCGTTGGGAAGAGGCATAGTGAATTCCCACAAAAACAAAACCCCGGAGCTGGCAGCTCCGGGGTTTGGATATCCAACGCCGGCGAAAAAAACGCCAGCGCATAATGAGTTACTTCATGAGGATGACTTTGCCGGTGCGGGTTTGGTTGGCGGTGTTCATCCGGTAGTGATAGATCCCGCTATCGACCCTGTTGCCGTTGGCATCGGTGCCGTCCCAAGCGGTGGCGGCGTTTCCGGCAGCGTCAACCGTCAGAGCATAGGATTTTACCAGTTGGCCCTTGAGGTTGTAGATGGAGAGCTGGGCCTCGGCTCCGGCTTTGCTTTGGATGCTGAAGGAGGTGCTGCTCTGGAAGGGGTTGGGGTAGGCGGTGATGTTTACCAGGGCGGCAGCGACCTGGTCGTCATTGGCGGTGCCGACGTTGATCGTGACGATATCGGAGGGTCCGGACAACATGTAAGGCTCGTTGAACATCGAGCAGATCCAGTATTGGTGGGTTCCGTTCGGCACGTAGGCATCGGTGAAGGTAAGGGTGTTGGGGTTGGTGATAGTGGAGATCGTCAGGCCGTTGCGGTACAGGCGATAGCCGATGAAACCGCGGCCGTCGAAGTGATTGGGGCGTTCCCAGGTGAGTACGACGGTGTCGGGCGGATTGAGCACACCGGCAAAATTCTGGGG
>DAHVPC010000212.1 GCA_027318475.1 Candidatus Cloacimonadota bacterium
GTACCAGACAAGCGCGGTGACCGTGACGCGCTCATCGCGGCGACGGCACTGGTGCACGGCATGGCGGTGGTCACGCGTAACGTGGCCGATTTCAAGCCGACGGGAGTGACCGTCGTCAATCCGTGGGAGCCATCGCCATGATCGCCTATAAGTTCAGGGTTGCTGCGAATACTGGTACGCCAGCGCGGTACAGAGCCTAGTTTTGCCCACCTTCGTCCTAAATAATCAAATGGTTATCGTGAAATACGGTAACTCGAAAAACTGATTGGCACTGTTGTCGGCGGTCTGATCGGTGGATAAAAATCCCCTGCTCCCTCTGGATGTCCTGTAAATAAAGGCTTTTATAGCCGCTTGACTTTGGTGCGGTCGCGGAAGCTCAGTTCGTTAAAACGGCCCAGACTTCTTAATCTTCTGGTGTGTGACGATGGGCGCTTATTCTATGGATACTGATTTCTCTGACATCGAGAATATAATAAACTATTCCTAGGCACAAAATGGAAATTCCATAACCTAAAATGGTGGCAGCGTGCAGTGCTCTGGTGTCCAGCAGGATATACTCTCTCGATATGCCCAATATCGCAATGAGGACAACGGTTTTCACCCGGACTATTTGTCCACTATGTTGAATGGAGTGAAAAATCGTATGGTTAAATTCCAGGGCAATCAATAAACTCATTATGGATCCAAAGACGGCTGGGAAACTA
>DAHVPC010000213.1 GCA_027318475.1 Candidatus Cloacimonadota bacterium
GGTTGGTCACGGAATTGGAAAAACATGCGTCAGCGCAGTTTCGCGCAAAAGAGCGGGAAGTGGCGAGCCATGATATGGGAGCGACACCCGACGTCAAGGCCGCCATGCGGCAAAAGCCGGAAAAAGTGTTATCGGGACCATCCGACAAAAACGTGGTCGCCATGGGCGACTTGATGGCCGGGGATTTCGTTCGCGTATCCACCAGCGACGCAACTCGCCATACCGACGCCATTGTGCTGAAAGTTACGAAAGATGGCATTAGCGGCAAGATTATCCAGCCCGCGCTGGAAAAGACCTGGAAGCCGGAGCCGGTACGGGGTTCGCCCCCGGAGGACACTCATTGGATGTTCGCCGCCAGTGAGATGAAAACGGAACTGAAACCCGGCGGAGCCTATATCTCCGCGTATGAGCCCAATGCCGTGCCGGGCATCGCCAGGCTCGATGAGCGGGCGAAAGCCGGTCTGGCGACGGACGGTGAAAAGCTGGCTTTGCACATGTCGCTCAATCGCTTCATGAAGACGCGCGGCGAGCAGGCCATCGCCAGGGCGAGCCAGGAGCTTCACAAAATCACCCTCACCCATCGCACGGACCTGAAAGACCGCGTATGCCCGGTATCCATTTCGGGCAAACCGGATCTGGAGATGACGAATCACCCACGGCAGGAAATATCCGGCGTGCTGAAGGATT
>DAHVPC010000214.1 GCA_027318475.1 Candidatus Cloacimonadota bacterium
CATATTTGTCAAGCGTAAAACTTCATTCCATATTAATAGCAGCATCAGAGGGCACACTTAAATTGACGGATATTTCGTAAACAGGCTGGCACTCTCCCGCTAGCATTACGCGGTAATTGCGCGGTCATTGCGCGCTTTGCCCGTAATGACCGCGTAGTGATGGCGCAATGATGACGGGAGCGCAGGATGGAAAATCTGTCCCGGAGTAGAGGCTGTTTCTGTTAAGAATTATTAACCGGAAATCCGGCGTTTTTTCTTGCCATAAAGCTTGCCTTGCTCAGATGGTCCCGTTTATATGGAAGACACCAAATCAGCAGGCAGGATCTTTATCGTCGAGGATGAGGCCGACATCCTCGAGCTGCTGCAGTTGCAGTTGGAATCCGCGGGCTACGCCACTCGGGGTTTTCTACGCGCGCGGACCATGCTGGAGCAGCTGCGCTCCGAACTTCCCGACCTCATCCTGCTGGACCTGATGCTGCCGGATATGGACGGCCTGGAAGCCTGCCGCGAGATTAAAAGCGCTCCGGCCTGGGAACGCGTCCCGATCGTGATGCTCACCGCGCGGTCGGATATCGAGGACCGGGTTCGGGGTCTGGAATACGGCGCGGACGATTATATCACGAAGCCCTTCGATTCCTCCGAACTGCTGGCCCGGGTAAAAGCGGTGCTGAGGCGCAGCGCATG
>DAHVPC010000215.1 GCA_027318475.1 Candidatus Cloacimonadota bacterium
AAGCGACAACAGAGGGAAAAAGGGCAATGGGGGGGGGATAGGGGGCTGACGCTCTTCGTAACATAGCTTTGCAAGCTGTTGTCCCCGTCGGATTGGATCCGCGGGGTAGAATCGTTCCGCGGATGCAATCCGCAGGACACAACAGGATGCAATCCTATGCTACAAGGACAATCCGTGCAATACATGCAATCTGTGTGAGTTTTTTCAATTCGGCTCAAGTTCAATTATGGTGGGTAAATCGGATTGCCTGCAAGAGAATGGTCTCCAGAGAATAGCCCCTCGGGGGCGAACTAAGCAAAGCCCACAGTGGAGCGCAGCGGAACTGTGGGTCTGGCCGAAAACGATACACTAAGCCCCTTGGGGGCGACACAAACAACTCCTGGTGATTGTATCGCCCCCGAGGGGCTAACCCCATTATTGTTCACATATACCCACAGTTCCGCTACGCTCCACTGTGGGCTTCGCATTTGGCGCCCCCAAGGGGCTTATCCACACTAGTTGAACTTGAGCCTTTTATATAGGGTAGGATTCCGATCCCACCAATCTTAAGAGCAGTGCACAGAGCCGGAACACTGCGTTTACGCGGTCGTTCCACTGCCTTCAGGCGGTCTTTATCCATATAGGTATCATGCCTATCAAAACTGCGAGCCAAATCTGAGGGAGACTAGAAAAACAGCGT
>DAHVPC010000216.1 GCA_027318475.1 Candidatus Cloacimonadota bacterium
TAATAGGTGAGATAGCTGCCGGACCGCCCATGGAGATCAAAGACGAGTGGAGTCAGATGGGTCAGATTCAGTTGCCAGTCTCATTCCTCCCCGGCAACCCCAAGCAATACACTGTCTTTCAAGTAAATGGCAGGAGTATGGAGCCTGTGATCCAGCATCAGGACATAGTGGTCATCAAGAGCGATCTAAGCTGGGAAAATGCGGATGAGAAAATTGCAGTTGTAAGGACTGACGATGGTCTCACCATCAAGAAGGTGCAGATCGACCACCACAGGCAACAGATTATCCTCCAACCATTTAATATAGACTATCCGGTTCTTGTTTTAGACTCAGATTGGAATTACGGAGCTTTCCTGATCGGCACAATCGCACTCCAATTGCGGTTTTTCTAATTTCAAAGTTCCGATTTCCCAACTGCTCTTTCCAAAGCCTGTCCAAACGCCCATCTAATTTGCAATAAAACTGTCACAAACCAGTCCAAATACGTCCAAATCAGCGCCTGGACATTTCCATAACCAGTCCATCGTATCTCACCACCAATCAAAGCCTTATCCCCACTTTCCCCTTGTGTCACTTCTTGCAGCTTTGGGTGTCAGTTTACAGCGGACGCCTATCCACCATGGTCATCGGCGCTTCATGGCGAGCGCCGGTATAGAGGCTCCGGCAACCCGGCAGCGCC
>DAHVPC010000217.1 GCA_027318475.1 Candidatus Cloacimonadota bacterium
TGAAAGGTGTGTCATGGTGCAAGGCCAGCAGATCATGGCAGGCGAGCATAGCGGTGGATAAAAAGAGAATCCATCTTGGATTTTATTATACAGCTATAGACGCTCACGCGGCCTACTGTGCCGCTTCCGTCAGATACCACGGCGAATTTGGGAGGACGGCATGAACACGCCCCGACCTCTCTCAAGCTTTCGCAACGCCACGCCTTTTCCTTATCTTGGTGGCAAGAGCCGGATGGTGAACACCATCATTCCTCTCCTGCCACCCCACACCACTTACATTGAGCCCTTCAGCGGTGCGGCGAACATTCTGCTGGCCAAAAAACCCTCTCAGGTTGAAGTACTCAACGACGAGAGTGGTCTGCTGGTGAATTTCTTTCGGGTCTTGCAGGACCCGATCCAGAGTGCCGCACTACTGGACCGGCTGGAGTATACGCCGTATGCCAGAATGGAGTATGCCCTGGCTCTGGAGCGTTTGGACGATCCCGATCCGGTGATGAAAGCCTGGGCGTTCTTCACGGCCCAGTGCCAGGGCATATCCGGTGGCGGCTCCCTGGGCGGGCGGAACGCGAACAATTGGGGCTATTCCCGGACCGCTGATCAGGCTCAGTCTTTTCGCGGGCATGTAGAAAAATTGCCCGCCATCGCCGAGCGGCTGTTGGAGGTGCAAATTGAGCA
>DAHVPC010000218.1 GCA_027318475.1 Candidatus Cloacimonadota bacterium
GGTTTACACCCGGGGCTATATCTGTATCGCCCTCTGAGCTTGCTATCTAAAATGCCGGCTCAATGGTACTCATACGCCATCACGGGGAGTGCTTTGCTATCTAAAATGGCGTCCCGCTGGGCCTGATCTGAAGTCCGCACCCCGTAACACTGCGTTTACGCGGTCGTTCCCCTGGCTTTAGCCGGGCGGGTGGTGTCCGATCCATGAGGTTTAAACGGGATACTCATGCCCCTGACCGGATAAATCCGGCGCAACGACCGGCTGAAGCCAGTGTTACGGTTAATGTGCAAAACCCTCTTTCGATTCTCAAGTTCCCAAATTCCCAAGTTCCTCGCCTTGCAACCTTAGCCGACACCAGAACTTCAGAAGTGGACTCCAGAACAACCTAAGCATATATATAGCATAGATATACCTATATATATCTTATATCCTACTATATTAGTATATATTCTATCTATATGCTATACTTACTATACGGTTACACTATATTCTCCCATTCTGGATCTGCCCTCGTCAAAAATCCCGTAAGGCGGGGAACTTGGGAATTTGGGAACTTGACCCCCCAGCAAAAAAAGGGCTGACCGCAGCCAGCCCTCATCAGAGTTTTGGCGTGCTACGCCATTATCTCCAGGTCGTTCAACACTGGATTCAGCGAATATTCCAGGGCGATCTTG
>DAHVPC010000219.1 GCA_027318475.1 Candidatus Cloacimonadota bacterium
GAATTCGCCATTTTTCCCGAGGATTTGCGCGACTGGATGGCCGAATCTCAGCCGCAAGTCTGGGAGAAGCTGGTTCAGGGCCACGGCGACAGGGCGATTACCGAAGTCATGGCTCGCCTGCGCAAGGCGCTGGACGCCCAGGGTACTCTTTACGTTCTGCGCCACGGCATCGAAATGCTGGGTTTGCGGCACCCCATTGCGCTGGCCCAGTTCAAGCCGGCCTCGGGCATGAACCCGGAACTCGCCGCCCGCTATCAGGCCAACCGGCTCCGGGTGGTGCGGCAAGTCCATTACTCGGCCCACGACACGGGCCGCAGCCTGGACCTCGTATTGTTCCTGAACGGCCTGCCCGTCGCCACGGCGGAACTCAAGACGGATTACACCCAGGCGGTAGAGAACGCGGTCTATCAATACAAGCGGGATAGGAATCCCCGGCCGCCGGAGCGGAACACGCCCGAGCCCCTGCTGAGCTTTCCCGGTGGTGCGCTGGTACATTTTGCCGTCAGCAACTCCGAAGTGCGGATGACCACGAAGCTCGCGGGCATGGACACCCGTTTCCTGCCCTTTAACCAGGGCAATCAGGGTGGTGCCGGGAATCCCACCAATACGAGCGGCATCGCCACCGACTATCTCTGGAAATCCGTCTGGGCGCCGACGTCCTGGTTGCAAT
>DAHVPC010000021.1:0-6704 GCA_027318475.1 Candidatus Cloacimonadota bacterium
GCGGTCTTGGTGGCCAACAGGTAGATCCCGGCCAATATGATCAGAAGGGCGGAGGTTTCGCCCAGAGACCCGGCTTCGAAACCGAGAAAAGTATCCCTGAACGTGGCGGTGACTGGGTTGGCAGCCCTCAACTGGCCAAGAACGGTAGCGCCGGTCCGCATTGCCCCTTCCACGCTCCAGTGCAGGAAACCGCCGGGAAAGTCCGTAGGCAGCCAGGGTTTGACCCATTCAACCGTCATCTGCTGGGGAAATGAGACATAAATGAAGGTACGGCCTAAAATGGCGGGGTTGAAGATATTCGTGCCAAAGCCGCCAAAAACCATCTTGCCGAAGGCGACAGCTACCACCGCGCCTACAGCCGGTATCCAGAGCGGAATGGCGGGCGGAAGCGTTAGGGCCAGCAGCGAGCCTGTCACAAAGACCGCCATGGACACCTTCCCGCCCTTCTTGCCCCGGATAAACAGGTATTCTGTGACGGCAGCAGCAAGGTTTGACACCAGGACAACCACAGCAACTCGCCAGCCATATAGGTAAATTCCGAAGATCAACAGGGGAATCAGGGCGTAGAGCATCCTGTTCATGATCGCTTGTTTCAGGATCAGTTTGGCCATATCTCCCTCAATCCTGTACTTTCATTATACTTTATTCAGCATGGAAGCTTTCCCAGGCTTGCCTGAAGGATGCAAACTCCTTCCACCTGCCCGGCGAAATAAGCAGATCCAGGGCATCAGCTCCTGCGACCTGAGAATGGACCGCCAGGCCTTCCATGGAGTCCAGAAGAAATCCGAACAAACATTGCTCTTCCCGCCTGACCGGAACGCGGAGCTGGATAAAATCCCCTGTTTGCCGGGAAGGAAGGTCAATAAACATCGTCGGGATTTGTGGAAGCAGTGGTGTCAGCTTCGGCGGTTTCTTTGGCGGGTTCAGGTCCTCGGCTTAAAAACAGTCTGACCTTGGAACCTTTTTCAACTTTGGAGCCCACCGCGGGACTGCAACGGACAACCGTGTTGATGCTGTAACTATCGGAGTAGAGGGAATCCGCCACAACAGCCTTGAGCCCTGCGTTGTGCAGGCTGAAATAAGCCTCGTGATAATTCGAACCCAGAATGGACGGCACTCCCACCACCTTGGAACCCTGGCTGATCCTCACGTAAACTGTGCTTTCCGGTTTGAGTTTCTCACCGGGCCGGGGATCCTGCTCCAGGATGGTGTCGATCTTGTCTGTCTCGGACCAGACGGAATCCCGGACCACGGCGTGTAAACCGATCTCGACCAAAGAGCGCCGGGCTGCGGAGAGGTTCTTACCCACGAGGTCGGGCACCTCGATGTTCTTGGGGCGTCCAAACAACAGCGGGAACAAGATCTGGCTGGTCAGGAAGGCGGTCAGGAACACTATGCCAAAGCCTATCCCCACGATCAACCCCACTTTTTGCCAGTTGATATTCTTCATAATTTCCTACTTGATTTTGCGCATCCGCGCGGCAAAAGCCCCGTCCATGAAATGGCGGAAGGGAAGGGTTTTAAAGAAACCATCGCTGGTGTATTCGGCCAGCAATTCCGAGGCGGCGTCCTGCTTCTGGAAACGGGTGTTGTTGCGCAGGAAGCGGATGATTTGATCCTCGTTCTCAAGCGGATTGAGGGTGCAGGTCGAATAGACCAGGATGCCTCCCGGCTTCACAAAGTTCGCCGCGTAATCCAGCGCTTTTTCCTGCAGTTTGACCAGTTCGGCGATGTTTTGGTGCGCCTGCCAGCGCAGGTCGGCCTTGCGCCCGAAAACACCCCAACCCGAACATGGCGCGTCAACCAGCACCCGGTCGTAAGCCGGCGCTACCGGGCCATATTTGAAAGTATCGGACACGATCTGCTTGATGTTGGTGAGTTGCAGACGGTCGGCGGCTTGTTTCAAGAGTTTCATTTTATTGGGGATCTTGTCCACGGCCACCACTTCGCCGGTGTTGTGCATCTTTTCTGCGATATAGGTGCATTTACCGCCCGGAGCCGCAAACAAGTCCAGGACGTTTTCTCCGGGTTGGGGATCGAGAAGGTCCACCACCAGGGCCGCGGAACTGTCTTGCACGGAGAAATATCCTTCGGAAAAGGCGACGTCGTCCAAAACCGCGTCGGCAGCGTCGGTGATCAGCATCATCCGGCTGGCCGGCGAAGGTGTAACGGCGATGTCCCGCTTGGCAAAGTACTGGATCAGTTTTTCAGGGGTCGTGGCGGTGGCGTTCACCCGCAGGTGCAAACGGGGATTCTCATTGTAATAGAGGGCCAGATATTCGGTGTTTTCCTCGCCCCAGAGCGCTATCCAACGCTCGATGAGTTCCACAGGATATGAATGCTCGCAGGCGATCCTGTGGACCGGATCGGTCGGATAGGCCACTTCCGGATTCCTCTGCCAGGCTCTGAGCAAGGCGTTCACAAAGTCCCCCACTTGCTCGCCCAAAGCCGCCTTGGCAAGTTCCACAGTTTCGTTCACGGCGGCATGCTCGGGTATGGAATCCATGTACATCAACTGATACAAACCCATATAGAGCAAGGTCTTGATCTTGATATCCGTGGCGGCGAATTTTCGGGGATCGGCATATTGGGAAAGGATGTAATCCAATTTCAGGCGCAGCTTGACCACGCCCTTGACCAGATTGTAGAAGAGGGCTACGTTTTCCTTGCCGGCCTTGAGTTTCCTGGCCCGCTGGTGCAGCAGGGTGTCCGAAAACTCCATATCCTTGAAGATCTTCAGTATGGTCTGGTAGGCTTCGTTCCTGAGCATCTACTTGCTTCTCTGGTAAAGGCGGCGGATGATTTCCTTGATCAGTTGTTCCGAGCTCAGTTTGGCCGTTTCTTCGTTCAACAAGCTCAGTTCCCGGCGAACGTCCCGGGCGTTGAAACCCAATGATTGCAAGGCATTTTCGACTTCGGTTATCGTGCTCTCACCCACAGCCTGGTAATCCGGCTCATAGTAATCCAGCAGATGGCGGAGTTTACCCTTGAGTTCGATGATCAGCCGCTGCGCGCTTTTCAGACCGATGCCCGGGACTTTGGTGAGCAGGGCGGATTCCTCACGCTCCACGGCCTTGACCAGGCTGGGGATGCTGAGGGTGGAAATGATGGAGAGGGCGCTTTTGGGGCCGACACCGGAGATCCGGTTGAGCTGCTGGTAGAGTTCGCATTCCGCAGGTGTGGCGAAGCCGAACAGGCGGACGTCGTCCTGCGCCAGATGCAGGTGGGTAAAGAGCTTGCAGGCTGCTCCGGTCTCGGGTAGAGTTTCGTAGGTGCTGATGGGGATATGCAGTTCGAAGGCCAGCCCCATGGCCGTTTCCAGTACTACCTTCACCGGGCTTTTATGGATCAGTTTGCCACTGATGTAGTTGATCATGGATTAAACCTCATCCTGTGCCAATGACACAGGGCAATGCCCAGGGCATCGTAGGCGTCGTCGGTGATATTGGCTGCCTTCAGTTTCAGCATGCGGCTGATCATCAGGCGCACCTGCTGTTTGGAGGCATTGCCATTGCCCACGACCGCTTTCTTGACCTCCCGGGGGCTGTATTCCAGCATGGGAACTTTGTGGCGGGCAATGGAGAGCAGGATCACGCCTCGGGCATGGCCAAGCGTGAAGATGCTGCGGATGTGTTTCTGGAAAAACATGCTTTCGACAGCCACGACATCGGGTTTGTATTCATCCATGACTCCTTCGATCGCGCTATAGAGCATGTCCAGCCTTGTTAACAGGTCTTTTTCCTTGATCAGGCTGATCACATCGCAGCCTGCGCCGATGATCCTGCTGCCCTGCACTTCCAGCAGGCCATAGCCGCAATACCGGCTGCCAGGATCTATTCCCAGGATGATCACTATTCCTGACTCAGCGCTTCCATCACTTCGTCAGAGACTTCAAAATTGGCGTATACTTTCTGGACGTCGTCCAATTCCTCCAGCATTTCGATCAGTTTGAAAAGCTTGGGAGCAAAACTGTCCGCATTGATGGTGGTCTTGGGAACCCGCGTGAGTTCCGCGTTTTCCACCGGGTAACCGAGTTTCTCGAAGTTGCCCAGGACGCTGTGAAAATCTGCCGCGGCCGTGTAGATGTCGAAGTATTCACCATTGAGTTCTATATCCGCAGCGCCGGCATCCAGCGCTTGCAGCATGAATTCATCTTCATCCAAGCCAGCAGACGGAACGTTGAAAAAACCCTTTTGTTCGAAATTCCAGGCGACGGCGCCGCCTTCAGCGAGGTTGCCCCCGTATTTCGAGAACGTGTGGCGCAGGTCGGCGACAGTCCGGTTTTTGTTATCTGTCATCACTTCGACCACGATGCCCACGCCATTCTGGCCGTAGCCCTCATACAGATACTCTTCGTAGGCTGCGCCTTCAATTTCGCCCGTACCGCGTTTGATGGCGCGGTCGATGTTGTCCTTGGGCATGTTGGCGCTCTTGGCTGCCAGGATGGCTGTGCGCAGGCGGGGATTCATTTCTGGATCTCCGCCACTTCGGGCTGCCAGAATGATTTCTTTCACTATGCGGGTGAATATCTGTCCACGTTTGGCGTCTGCGGCGCCTTTCTTGTGTTTGATCGAACTCCATTTGTTGTGTCCGGACATAAAATCCTCTTTATATCTTTAATCTTAGCGTTTATAAGTCAAGTTGCCATGTCATCCGGATGGCAATAAAATGTCAAGCAAGAAAAAGGGGAAGGCTCAATATGGGCCTTCCCCGGAATCTGAAACCTACGCCAGGTAGGCAATTATGCTTCGGAATCCTGCCAGGCGGCCACAACCTTGGCTGTTATTTCGTCGGGAACTTTCTCGTAATGGGAGAATTTTTGCAGGAAGCGGCCTCTGCCCTGGGTTATCGATTTCAAGGCAGGGAAATAGAAGAACATTTCAGCGACCGGCATCTGGGCGTTCAGATATTGCTTCTTGCCGCGCTGTTCCATGCCCATGATGCGGCCGCGCCGGGTGTTGATGTCACCCATCACGTCGCCCATGTATTCGCTGGGAACGATGATCGTGAGGTCGTGGATGGGTTCCAGCAGGATGGGCTTGCATTTTTTGAAACCTTCCTTCAAGGCCATGGAAGAAGCGATCTTGAAGGCCATCTCAGAGCTATCCACATCGTGGTAGCTGCCATAATACACGTCCACGCTCACGTCCACCACCTGGTATCCGGCAATGATCCCCTTTTCCAGGGTTTCCAGAAGGCCTTTCTCTATCGCCGGCACAAAGTTTGAGGGAATTACGCCGCCGACAATGGAGTTTATGAACTTGAATCCTTCGCCGCGTTCCGTTGGCTTGATGCGGAAATACACTTCGCCATACTGTCCGCGGCCTCCGGATTGCTTTTTGTGCCGGTATTGCGATTCCGCGCTGCCCATGATGGTCTCTTTGTAGGGGATGCGCGGCTCTTTCATCATGGCGTCCACTTTATAGCGATTCTTCAATTTCTTCAGCACCAGTTGCAGCTGCTGTTCACCCATGCCCGAGATCACGTTTTCGTGGGTCTCCAGGTTCAGTTCGTAGCGGATGGTGGGATCTTCCGCGATCACGCGCTGCAAGGCTGTGCCGATCTTATCTTCATCAGACTGGTTGGCTGCCCGGATCATCTGCCAGTAAATGGGAGTGGGCAGTTCGGGCATGGGCAGTGAACGGCTGGAACCAATGCTGGTAACGCTGTTCAAGGCTTTGGCATTTTTCAATTTCACCAGGGCGCCGATCTCGCCGGCCCTGATCTCCGCGGTGTCGTTGCGGGTCTTGCCCAGCATGTAATACATGTTTCCGGCTTTGTCCTTGGTGTCCTTTTCCGGGATGTAAAACTCCATTCCGGTCTTCAGAACTCCGGAAAACACCCTGAGATAAGCGTAGTCGCCCATATTCGGATCGGCATAGAGCTTGAAGATATAGCCGAAAAGGTCGCCATCGGCTTTTACATTGAATTCCTGCGGCTCGCCTTTCTCCAGGATGTGCAGGGGATTGGCGTCTTCCGGGGAAGGAAGGTATTGCGTGACGGCGTCCAAGAAGGCCAGAACGCCAACCCCGGTATGCGCTGAACAGACAAAGGCGGGAAAGATATCGCCGTTGGCGACTGCTTTTTTCATTCCAGCCAGGAGCTGTTCGTCGGTGAGTTCCATGTGCTCGAGGAAACTGTTTAAAAGTTCTTCGTCGGTCTCAGCCACTGCTTCCATCAGGTTCTGGCGCGCCTCCGCAACCGCGTCTTGCATTTCCGCCGGAACTTCACTTTCTCCGGAGGGACGGATGGCTTTCTGGCGGATGATGTCCACCACGCCTTCAAAGGTGTTTTCCTTGCCGATGGGAATGTGGATCGGGGTGGCTTTGATCCCGGCGTTTTCGTGGATGTGTTCCAGAACCTTGTGGAAATCCGCGTGTTCGTTGTCCATGCGGTTCACCAGGATGATCTTGCCTACTTTTTTATGCTCCAGCTGTTCCATCGCCAGTTCCAGGCCGACCTCGAAGCCGGCCGCTGCGTTGACCACCAGGACCACGTTTTCCACCGCGGGAATCGCCACAATGGCGTCCCCGATGAAATCGGGATTGCCCGGCGCGTCCAGGATGTTGATCTTGTGGTCTTTATGATTCACCCAGCCCAGGCTCAGGCTCAACGACATACCCTTGGCTGTCTCTTCCGGATCGAAGTCCATAACTGTGTTGCCTTCGTCGATCTTGCCGATCCGGTTGGTGGTTTTGGTCAGA
>DAHVPC010000021.1:7097-28655 GCA_027318475.1 Candidatus Cloacimonadota bacterium
ACGGCATGGGCTGAGTGGTAAGAAAACGACAAGAGGAGACCCCAACATGAAACTCCAAGTCTTTATCATCCTATCCTTGCTGGTACTTTGTTCCGCCTTGCTAGGAGCAACAGTATCCAGCGAGACAGGCGAAGAACTTCCGGGGATGATCTTCCCCACACCTGAAGATTTTAACGCGCCCAGCCAAGCCGAAGAACCTTACCGGGGAGTTAATTCCTGGACGGGTACGGGACCCTGGGGTGGAAACGTGCGGGGATTGGCAACCGATCCCACCAACAATATGCGCGTTTTTGCCACCTGCGGTTCCACCCTGACCAACCAGGAAGGCGGCGTTTATACCAGTCTTGACGGCGGCGTTAACTGGCAGCCGACCTCCTTGCCCCGCAAGCAGTACAACGCCGTGGCCGCATCGGCTTCCCAACCTGGCACTTTCTGGATCGGATCCCGCACCGGGCTCTATAAAAGCACCGATTACGGCACGGCGTGGAACCTGGTGGGATCATCCACCAACTACGTCCTCGGCGTGGGCGTCCACCCCAGCATCGGCAACATTATCGTTATGGGAAAATCAGGCGGAGTGGGGATTACTGTCTCCACAGACGGCGGCAACAATTTCATTCCCACGAACGTGACCACGGGTTTCATGCGCCAGTTTGCCTGGTCCGCCGCCGATCTGACCCAGATGTATGTGGTGATGGGCTCCTCCACCAGCTCGGTTTTGACCAGCGCGGATGGCGTCACCTGGACGGCTGTCGGCCCTGCCGGCAATGGATGGGGCATGTACATTTCCCCCACCAACCCCCTTATGATGGTCCTGGCGCATGACAGCGGAGTGTACAGGACCACGGATGGCGGTGCTAACTGGACAAACACCGTGGGCGGAACTTTCCGCAGCATCGTGGAATACAACGGCATCCTGTATGCCACCAACAACTCGACCGGCATGTACGAAAGCAACGATATGGGCCAAACCTGGACCAACTACAACGTGGGTGTGGTCCAATCCACCTGGCAAACCGGCGTCACCACAGGAGCCGGAGCGCTGTTTGGGCATTGGGGCGGCATCTTCCGCGCCACCCAGTATCTGCAGCCGATCGTTGCCTCCCACACTGGCTTGAACCTCGCATTGGTGCACGGTTTGGCCTATTATGCGGACACAAATGAACTGTGGGGCGGTGCCGAAGGCAGCGGGCTTTACTGCAGCACAGATAATGGCGCTACCTGGACGCATAAAGTGAACGGCTTGAACAACTGGATGATCTACGAACTCCAGCCCACCAATCATGAGTATTATTTATCCGGCAGGATGCTCGCCGGGACCCTGGATGGCGCTTACACCTCCACTGATGGCGGTAACACCTGGTCATTTGCCCATTGGTCGGGAGCCCAGATCTCCGGCTGCGAAGTGCATCCCACCAACCCTGATATCTATTGGCTGGCGAATTCCTTTGGCGAAGTCCGGGCTACTTATGACGGCGGAGTGACCTTCACAACTGCCACTGGCGGCGCTTGGGGGACCTTCCCCAGGCTAAGGCTGGGACGGGGTCCGACGGGAAATCTGCGCTTGTTCCTGGCCTTCCAGGGATCAGCTACCGCGATCTGGTATTCCGATGACCTCGGAGCGTCTTTCGTGGCTTCTTCGGCTTTGGGCTCCACAACCTATCAGCCGCAAATGTCTATCCGGCCAGCTTTGGGAGCCCAACCCCAGCTAATCTACGCCTCTACCAACTTGGGTATATATAAATCCACTGATTTTGGCGCTACGTATGCCCCCACGGGAATGACGGCTTTCAGTTGGAGCGTTCTCAGCAGTCCTGGAAGCCAAGTGATCTCAGGAAACGGCCCCGGTATAATGTACAGCGTGGACGAGGCTGCAACGCAAACCAACCTGATGCAGAATCTGGAAACTTACGCCACCATCTGGTCCGTCGCCTGGGGCGTGAATACAAACCAGTCCTTCATTGCCATGCGCACCAGAGGAGTGATGGAAAACAGGTTTGCTGACATCGATTACGGCTTGCCCACCAACCTGACCGGTACCCCCGGACATCAACAGGTGCTCCTGAACTGGACGCCGGTTAGTACCACTCCCGAGCCGATTTCTTATTACATCTGGCGCGATGGGTATCCGGTCGGACAGGTGCAGGGCGACCAATCTTCCTGGACCGACACCGGCCTCACCAATGGCCAAGCTTACAAATATTTCGTCTCTGCCGTGTATGAAGACCATACTCAAACCAATGCCGTGCAGATTATCTCCGCGACCCCTGCCGCTCCTACCGGACAGCCTCCCATCGCTCCCATCAACGTGAACATCACGATTGTGGGCGGATATGTCCAACTGGATTGGGATATCGTGACCACCGACATCTATGGCAGCCCCATAACTGTGGATAACTACAACGTCTTTGTGGGTGACCTGCCCGGTTTCGAGTGCAACGATGAAACCTTCCTGACCAACACCATTGACCACAGCCTGATCACCGATTTCACTGCCGACCAGCTTTCCCGGGCTTTCTTCCGGGTGACTGCGGTGGTGGACTAAGCCCCTGACAAGATAAACAACTAGATTAGAGCCAAGGTTCGTGAACAGGGCAGGCCTCGCGCCTGCCCTTATTTGTTTTCTGAGAAATTCCGAGTGGGTACGCCCCGGAGGGCTCTCGCCGGTACAATTCCTGAAAGTTCAGCCATACAGTCCTTGCGGCTGGCTCCCCTGCCCCTATATCACCACCCCAGGACATCCCGAAGAACCTTGGGGAAGTATTCGGGAGGACAGAAGGAGGCAGGGCTGCCTGCCGCAAGGACGGTATGATGATTTATGATGCCCACAGACAACCGGTTATGAAACCCCAGCCTGCCCCCAGGAGTTGCAGCCACCCCCCGGTATTATCGTATTCCGGGATTCAAATCGAAAAAGGAATCTTATCCCGCTGCCGGATGCCCTCCAGATTGGCAATGAAATTGGTTACCCGGGTTTTCAGGGTTTTCAGCGTTCCGTTGTTGTCGATCACCAGGTCGCAGAGGGGGGCCTTGCCCAAATCGTCGATCTGGGCGTCCATGCGCGCCTCGATCTCCTCCGCTTTCGCCTTGCCTTTCCGGGTCAGGCGCTGCAACCGCCTGGCCCTGTCGGCGCAGATTAGGACGATGTAGTCGAAACAACGCTGCAATCCGGCCTCAAACAAGAGGGGGACTTCAAAGAACAGGTATTTTTCCGGGCTGTCATCCACGATCTGCTGCAGCGCGATCAGGGTTTGGGGATGCACCAGATGGTTGAGGAAATCCAGCTCGGTTTTGCTGTTGAATACAATTTCGGCGATCTTCTTGCGGTCCGGTTTACCGCCGCTAACCACCACCGTGCCCCATCTGCGGGCGATTTTCTTCAGGGTCTGGGGATCGTCGAGCTGGCGCCCCGCGACCTCGTCGGCGGCGACGACATTGTATCCGGCTTCACGCAGCAGTGAGCAGAAAGTGCTCTTTCCGCTGCCGATGTTGCCAGTGATGCCGATCAGGATAGGTGCGTTGGACATAGGTCAAATCCTTTGTAGGTGCATGGATAAAAGTGCAGAGAACAGAGATTGCTCCCAGGCAAGGCTCTTCAGTTCCACACTTCTCTCTCCACTTTGTACTGTGCTCTTGGTTCTCATGTAGTGGCATCCGTGATGATCTGCAGAAGTTCTTCATAGGCCACATTGACCTGGATGGCGCCATGCCGGGCCACGGAAATCTGGCTGTTCTGCTCGGAAACGATGATAGCGATGGCGTCGCTGACCTCAGTGATGCCGATTCCAGCGAGGTGTCGGGTGCCGAAGCGCTTCACGAAATCCGGTTTCTTGGAGAGGGGTAAAACGACTTTGGCGGCCATGACCCTGTCGCCGCGGATGATGACCGCGCCATCGTGCAGCGCGGAACGGGGATTGAAAATGGTGAGGATCAGGCGCAGCGAGAGTGTGGCGTCGAGCATTTCCCCGCCCTGGATGTAGTCGCTCAGGCGGCGTTTGTTCTCGATCACGATCAGGGCTCCGGTTTTCCGGAAGGACATGGAGGAAATCGCGTCGATCAGGGGCATGTAGATCGAGTTGCTTTCCCGCTTGCGGATGCTCAGGCTCAATTCCCGCGAGATATTGACGCGTGCCAGCAAAGCCCTGATCTCCGGTTGGAAGAGCACGATCAGCGCGATGATCCAGTAGTTGCGGACGGAACCGATGGCGGCGGTGACCATGCGCAAATCGAGCGCCACAGCTATTGTATAGACCACAAAGATGAGGATGATCCCGAAGAGGATCTGGTAGCCGCCGCTGCGCTTGACGATGTTCAGGGATTGATAGATCAGCACGGCGATCAGGAGGATGTCGATCAAGTCGTTCAGTTTGGGGATCAGGATATCCATCGGTCCCCTACCCCGGCAATCGCTTGCAGGATACGGAAAAACTGCCGGTGGGCCTGAACGTCGTGCACCCTCAGGATGTCGGCGTTTTGCAGGGCTGAGGTCAAAGCCGCGGCCAGAGTGCCTCCCAGGCGTTCATTGGGTTCCGAGCCATCGCTGGCGGCGATGAAACGTTTGCGGGACGCGCCGATCACCAGGGGCAGCCCGAATTGCCTGAATTGATCGAGGTTTGCCAGGATGCGCAGATTGTGCTCCAGGGTCTTGCCAAAACCGATGCCGGGATCGAGCAGGATCCGTCCGCGGCCGATCTGACGGGCCTCCGTATACATCAAGCGCTGCTCAAAGAACTCGCAGATTTCCCCCACGACGTCCTGGTAGCGCGGTTGTTCCTGCATTGTGGCGGGCTCGCCCTGCATGTGCATCAGGATCACGCCAACGTCTGGATGCTCCGCCAGAACGTCCGCCATGCCTGAATCGGCGCGCAACGCGGAAACATCGTTGATGAGGGAAGCCCCGGCCTCGATGGCTGATTGGGCAACTGCGCTCTTTTGGGTATCCACGGAGATCACGGCCTGGGGATGGCGTTCACGGATGAGGCGGACGACCGGAATCACTCGCTGCAACTCGGTTTCGACCGGAACAGGGACTGAACCGGGACGGGTGGATTCCCCGCCGATATCCAAAATCTGGGCTCCCCCTTCCAATAGTTTTTCCGCTTGAATCAAAGCCTTATCTGGATCCAGGAACTGCCCGCCATCCGAGAACGAATCCTGGGTGACGTTCAGAATGCCCATGAGACGGGGCGCTTGCAGACCTTGCAGAACCGCCAGGGAAGACATCAGAGAAAATCGAGGGTGATGCGGCAGACGACATCCGGTTCCGGAGGGCCGTCAAAACTGAAGGTGCCGTCCATCAGAACCTTTTTCGCCGCTTCAAAAAACCTGCCTTCCGTGTGTTGGATGGATATGATCGATCCAGGGATCAAGCGCGCCAGGCGGTCCACCCGGAACTGCACCGTTGCGCTTCCGCTGGAGCCAATATTATGTTTGTAGCCTGCAGGAAGGCGGAAGCGGACCCTTCCCCCGGTGATCGCGTAGGCCACCGAACCGTCGCCGGATGGATCGCCGTCGAGGATGCCGCGGATGGCGCTCTGGGCATAGGGATTGTCTCCCACGCTGTATTGGGTGGCGTTGGGCGTTACGCGGGGCAGGGTCGGCGTTTCCAGGATCTCGCTGGGACCTGGGTAAACGTTGCCCGACCGCACGTCCGGTATTGGCGATTCCGTCCTGGAAGGAGTTTGCTGGCCTCTGCTGACGGGTTGCGCGCTATTACGCACGGGAACCGGAGCGTTTTGGACCTGTTCCGGCGGAGGCACGGTTTTGTCCTGGTCCCATTCGTCCAGGCGAAACTCGTACCACTGCTGACTGAGGACCGGCTTCACGAGCAAAAAGCCCAGGATCAACAGCAGGATCCCGTGCGTTGCCAGCGAAAGGACCCAGGGCGTAGGCGATTGCTTGTTTATGGTCATGGTTTTTCCATAGGTTCGGTGGCGACGAAGATCTTTTCGAAACCGGCGCCGCGGATCACGTCCATCACCGAGATCAGGTCCTGCAGCTCGGTGCTGCGTTCCGCGGAAAGCCGCACGACCTGCTCCTTGCTGCTGAATTCCCTTTGCAGCACGGCACGCAGGGCTTCCAGGGCGTAGATCTTATCACCGAACTGGACCTTCTGTTCGCCCAGATAAACGACCTGCAGCACCTGCAGGGTCTGTTTCTGCCGGGATTCGGAGCCTGGCAGCCGGAAGGGCAGGCCGGTCTGGGCGCTGAAATTGGAGGCGATCAGCAGGAAAAGCAGCAGTAGAAAGATCACGTCCGTCATGGATATCAGGACGGTCGTGCTGATCTTTTTGCTGGATATTCCCAGTTTCATGGTTGCGGGGCGTCCTTGTGGGCAATCGCGTGGTATTTCAGTTCGGATTCCACCGCCTGGTTCTGCAGGTCTTTGGCGATGTTCTCCAGGTTTTGCACGATGTCGTTGTAAAAAACGATCGCCACGATGCCCACGATCAATCCGCCGACAGTGGTCAGCAGCGCTTCCCAGATGCCGCCGGCGAGCATGTTGATGTCCACGCTGTTCTGGCCCTGGCCCTGGATGTTCATAAACACCCGCACCATGCCGATCACAGTTCCCAGAAAGCCGATCAGCGGCGCGATGGCGGCAAATGTGGAGAGCCAGCCCATCCCCTTTTCCAGCTTGTGCAGTTCCAGGTTGGCTGTGGATTCCATGCTTTTCAGGGTCAGTTCATGATCGTTGGACTGGGTGTTGTACAGCTTGTCCAGCATGATCCCCAGCGGGCTGTTCTGCCCCTGCATTTGCAGTACCGCCCGGATGCTTTCGGGCTTGTCCTGGCGTTCCAGAGACAGCCGCAGTTTGTTGTTGGCCTTACGGATCTGGCTGAGCCGCATATATTTGTCGACCACGATGGCCAATACCGCGATGGAGATCAGAAGCAGGGGATACATCAGGAATCCGCCGCGCAAGGCTAAGTTTAAAACAGACATACTACTCACTATCCTGTTTTAGCGAGGCGGGAGAAGCGTTTCTCCCGCCAGGCCCATTATCTTATTGGTTATCTGGGTGGATTTACTCACCCGTTTTTTTGCTGGAAATCGGCCATGAACTGGCTCAGGGCGTGCGCAGCCGGTAAGGGCAGTGAATTGTAGGTGCTGGCGCGGCAGCCGCCCACGTCGCGGTGTCCTTTGAGGCCGATCATGCCTTGCTTTTTGGCTTCGGAGATGAAGAGGTTTTCCAGGTCTTCGGAAGGCAGGCGGAAGGTGATGTTCATCAGGGAGCGGGAATCTTTGTCCACTGTTCCGCGATAGAATCCGTCGGAGCCGTCGATCGCGTCATAGATGTACTTGGCTTTGGCGATGTTGTTCTGCTCGATCATTTTGAGTCCGCCGAAATCCTCGATCCATTTCAACACCAGCCCGATCATGTAGATCGTGAACGTGGGCGGGGTATTGTACATGGAGCCGTTGTTCACGTGGGTGTTGTAGTCCAGCATGGTGGGCAGCCCGGTGCCGATTTGCGCGAGCAGGCTCTTTTTCATGATCACGACCACGCAGCCGGCGGGGCCGACGTTTTTCTGCGCGCCGGCATAGATCAGGTCGTATTTGCGCACGTCGATCGGCTTGCTCATGAAGTTGGAGGACATATCGGCGATCAGGGGAATGGATTTGGGGACGTCCGGATCGGTCTTCCATTCGGTGCCGAAGATCGTGTTGTTGTTGGTGATATGCAGGTAGGATGGATTGTCGGAAAGGGTCCAGGTCTTGGGGATGTAGGCGAAGTTGCGGTCCTCGCTGGTGGCGGCGACGTGCACTTTCTTGCCGATCTTTTTGGCTTCGCTGATGGCTTTCTTGGACCATTGGCCGGTGTTGATGTAGTTGGCTTCCTTGCCTTCGGTGGCGAAGTTCATCGGCACCATCAGGAATTGCAGGCTCGCTCCGCCTTGCAGGAACAGGACCTCATAATCGTCGTCCAGCCCATAAATGCGTTTCACGGCCGCGTTGGTGGCGTCGATGATGGCCTGATATTCCTTGCTGCGGTGGCTCATCTCCATCACGGAAAGCCCCATGCCCTTGTAGTTGAACAGGTCCTGCTGGGCTTCGCGCAACACTTCCTCCGGAAGCACTGCGGGACCAGCGTTAAAGTTGTGCAAGCGTTCCATTTTAATCCTCCTGGAACAGGTATTTTATCATGGGTGCAAGCTTTTCTAAGGTGCAACTTTCAGGCAAGCCTTTTTTTGGGGAAAGCAGAAATATGTTGACTTATTAGCCCTTCCCCGCTTCTGGAGACCAGAGAATATGCTTATGTTACACATGCTTTTACAGGATAAAAAAGTCGTCCTGGCCTCAGCCAGTCCACGCCGCCGGGAGCTGTTCAAAATGCTCGGCCTCACGCCCCTGATCGTTCCCGCCCGGGTCGACGAGCCGCTCACCGCCGAAACAGCCTATCGCCAGGCGATGCGCCATGCCCGGAACAAAGCCAGCGCCATTGCCGCCAAAATGGATCCCGAGGCCGTGGTGGTGGGAGCGGACACCCTTGTGGTGCTGGATGGCAGGATCCTGGGCAAACCGGATTCGCCCCAGCAAGCCGCGGATTACCTGCGCTTGCTGTCCGGCCAAACGCACAAGGTTTATACGGGTGTCTGCGTCTGCTGGCGTTCGCAATGCTGTTGCCAGTACGAACGCAGCAGCGTGGAATTCGCCGCTTTGTCGGATGCTGAGATTCAGGCCTATGTCGCCAACAAAGAGCCGCTGGACAAAGCCGGAGCCTACGGCATCCAGGGTTATGGTTCGCAGTTTATCAGGCGGATCCAGGGCGATTATTTCAACGTTATGGGCTTTCCCATCCATCTGTTTTACAATATGATACAAAACCTGGTTGCCAGCGATACATCCGTTACATCCAGATAAAGTGATGATGACATGAAACTTCTGCGCAACGCACACTTCTACCTAAGCAACGGTTTTGAGAATCCCGTCACCGCCCTGCTCATCGACCAGGGCAGGATCGCCTCATTGCTGGAAGGCAAGGAGGATACGCTCCCAGACGCCGAACGCGTCGATCTCCACGGAGCCTGGGTCTATCCAGGCTTCATCGACGCCCACACCCACAGTTTTTCCGGCGGTTTATATCAGAACGGGGTCGATCTTTCAGCCTGCACCTGCCTCGATGAAGTTTTCACCCTTCTTTCGGAAGCGGATAAATCAGCCCGGGACCGCATTTTCGCCTGGCGCTTCGCCGAGGAAAACATCCGCGAAAAGCGTTTTCCCACGGTGAACGAACTCGACAGGGTCTGCCCCCGGAACCAACTTCTGCTGCGCCGTATCGACGGCCATTCCTGCGTTTTGAACTCGTATGCCCGTAGGGTGGTCCGGGGCCTGCAATCCGTGGAAGAGGTCCTGACCGGCGTGGACAACGACCTGGCGGTGAACTGGCTGCAGGAAAACTGCACCGCAAGGACCATCCTCAACGCTTATCACGCCGCCGCCAAAACCGCGCTCAAAGGCGGTTTCACCCGCGTCCACACCATGGTCGGTGACGCCCAACAAGATAATCAACATTTCAGGCTGGTCAGGCAATATTCATATAAATTCCCCATCAGTTTCGAGCTTTATCCGCAGAGCTTCAACATCCCGGACGCCCTGGCGCTGCAAGCCCGGCGGATCGGAGGCTGCATTCTGGCGGACGGTTCCCTGGGTTCGCACACTGCCGCGTTATCGAGCCCCTATCAGGACAGCCCCGGTGTGGGAAACCTCTATCAGAGCGACTCTTTCTGGAACGAGTTCATCGCCGGCGCCCACGCCAACCAGCTCCAGGTGGGAGTCCACTGCATCGGCGACGCCGCCATCGACCAAATCAACAACGCCTATCTGCGCCTGGATCCGCAGGAAGTGCGGACCCTGCGCCACCAGCTCATCCATTGCGAACTGACCCCGGATCCACTTCTGGAGCGCATCGCCGCTTCCGGAGCCACGCCTGTGATGCAGCCCAATTTCGACCTTCTCTGGGGCGGCGATTCGGGTTTCTACGCCCACAGGCTGGGCGTGGAACGCAGCCGCCAGATGAACCGCTGGGGCAGTTTCACCCGGGCGGGAGTCCGCGTCTGCGGTTCCAGCGACTGGTATATCACGGAACTGAACATCGCCATGTCCTTGCACGCGGCCATCAACCACCATAATCCGGACGAACGCCTCACCCCCGCCGAAGCCATCCGCGTCTACACGGAAAACAACGCCTGGCTCGCTCGCGCCGAAGACCGTTATGGCCGCATCGCGCCTGGATTTGAGGCTGACCTGAGCGTGATGGACACCGACTTCACCCAGTCCTTCGACTACATCCAAGCCCGCACCACAGCCGTCTTCCGCTCCGGTGAACAAGTATATGCGAGCACTTGATCTGAACTTCAGCCCGGATGAGCTCCGAGAGATCCTGCGCACCGAGCTGGAACTCTGCCCCGAAGCACGTTTGGCGGATCTCTACA
The DNA here is from genome assembly GCA_027318475.1 of Candidatus Cloacimonadota bacterium. Lineage (GTDB taxonomy): Bacteria > Cloacimonadota > Cloacimonadia > Cloacimonadales > Cloacimonadaceae > Syntrophosphaera. The sequence continues at coordinate 17,534 of DAHVPC010000021.1, forward strand.
AACTGCTATACCAGGCGTATTATGGTCCGACGCACATGGATCCCGACTCCGTCAAGATAACCCGGAACCTGCGCCAGGAACTGCGTTCCATCCCTTTCCACACCGGCCAACCTTATCAGGACATCGGCTGCGGCAGAGGGTTTTTCCGGATCAACCTGATCGCCCTGATCGAGTATAAACCCATCCCCTTCAACCAATTCAGTTCGTTTTCCGATTATGAACAGAATCTCTTCCGCGCTGTCCCGGCAAGCAAGCTCAAAACGCTAACCGACGCCATCCTGGCGTCCCGCATCGAAGCAGGCCTCGACCAGGCAAAGTGGCGCCAGTCCTGGCAGCAAGCCTTGCCCGTCGTGCTGGAATTCATCACGCCGCTTCCGGATGAAAGCGCCTTTGTCGAAAGCCTGCTTGCCTCCGGCTATCTGCCCAGCCATTCGGATATCTACAAAGAACTTTACGCGCCCCATTACCGGATCATCCACTTCAGCCAGGGCGCTGTTTTCCCCTGCCTGAATGAACCTTTGGAGGATAACTCATGACCGACGTCCGCGTCCGTTTCGCGCCCAGCCCCACGGGATTTCTCCACTTGGGCGGACTGCGCACCGCTCTTTACGACTACCTGTTCGCCCGCCACACCGGCGGATCTTTCATCCTGCGCATCGAGGATACCGACCGCTCGCGCTTTGTGCCCGGAGCCATCGAAAACCTGATCGAATCCTTGCGCAACCTGGGTTTGGACTTCGACGAAGGGCCTTCTGCCGGCGGCGCTTGCGGACCTTACGTGCAATCCGAACGCCTGGACCTCTATCACCGCGAAGCCAGGCGCTTGCTGGAATCCGGCCACGCCTATCCCTGTTTTTGCAGTTCCGAAACCCTCGCCAAAATGCGCGAGGAACAGCAGGCGAAAGGCGAATTCGTCAAATACGACCGCCGCTGCCTGAACCTCTCTCCTGAAGAGGTCCAGGCCCGCCTGGAAAGAAAAGAACCCCACGTCATCCGCCTGAAAATGCCGGACGGACGCAAGTTCGCCTTTACCGACCTCATCCGCGGCGATGTGGAAATGGACACCGCCCAATCCGACGACCAGGTTCTGCTCAAATCCGACGGCTTCCCCACCTATCATCTGGCCGCAGTCGTCGATGACCACTACATGAGGATCTCGCACGTCATCCGCGGCGAGGAATGGCTCTCCTCCACCCCCAAACACCTCTGGCTCTACGAATGCCTGGGTTGGCCAGCCCCGCTCTGGGTGCATTTGCCCCTTATCCTCAATCCCGACCGCAGCAAACTCAGCAAGCGCGTGGGCGACGTTTCCGTGGAGAGTTACCTGCAAAAAGGCTATCTGAAGGAAGCGCTGCTCAATTTCGTCGCCCTGCTGGGCTGGCATGGCGCCGATGACCGCGAGATCTATTCCCTGGAGGAACTCTGCCGGGAGTTTTCGCTCGAACGGGTCAACAAGGCTGGCGCGGTTTTCGACCTCGCCAAACTGGACTGGATGAACGGCATCTATATGCGCAAACTGCCGCTGGAAGAGATCGCCAGCCGCGCCCTGCCCTATTTCCACGCAGCGGGTATCCCCCTTCCCGAACAGGACGTCCTGCTCAAGATCGTCGCCGCCGCCCGTGAACGCTGCACCCTCCTGCCCGAGATCGCCTCCTACAGCAGGATGTTCCTCGCCCCTCGGCCGCTCACCCCGGAGGAAGAGGAACTTCTGGGCACACCCCAAGCCCAAAGCGTAGTCCATTGGTTCGCGGACAATCTTCCCACCTCTGAACCCCTTCCCAAAGAGGAATTGGACGCCCTGGTCAAAACCGGGATGGCGGAACTGGGCCTCAAAGGCAAGGACTACTACACTCCGCTCCGCCTCGCCCTGATCCACGAACCCCACGGCCCGGAACTGCCCGTCATCTTCGGCATCCTCGGCCTGGAACGCGCCCACGCCCTGCTGCGCGATAAGTTCCGGCGCTGAACTACGAACTTCGGAGTGCTTGCTCTTTACGCTCGAATGAGGGCCATGCCTTTGGTCGTAAGTAAAGAATTTTCGCTTCGCCCTTATGGCTGGCCGCTTGGCCGGATTATTGCCGCCCCAAAACCTCCCCAAGATTCTTGGGGCAGTGTTCGGGAAGCCTTAACGGGGATGGGGGGACGGCCCTTAGGGCAAATCGACATATCTGGCGTGGAGCGGACCTTGCGGAATTAGTCATCCTGGCAGCCGCAGTTCGGGCCAGGCAATCAGGGCAGCTGAAGCGATTTGTGCAGTTGCAGCTGCAGCCGGGCGGTCACGCCGTCCTCGAGCATCCAGGCGGCGAGGGTCTTGGCGGGCAGGACGCTGGTGACGGGGGAAAAATGGATGGTTCTGCCCTGCAGGCCATGTTCCGCGATGAACTCCAGCGCGAAGCGGTAATCCGGATAATTGGTGATCACGAATTTCAGTTCGTCGCGCGTGCTCAGCAGCTTCAGGTTCCACTTCATGAAGCTGCCGCCGTGTCCGCTGCCGGGGCATTTTACGTCCACGATCCGGGTCACGTAGTCCGGAACGTCGCCGATGTAGATGGAGCCGTTGGTTTCCAGCAGCAGTTCGTAACCCGCGCCATGCAAGGCTTGCAGCAAATCCAGCGCTTCATCCTGCAGCAAAGGCTCTCCGCCGGTGATCTCCACCAATTTAGCCGGGTAAGCCGCCACCGCGGCCACCACATCGTCCACTGCCATCGCCAGTCCCGGAACCCAGGCGTAGCCGGTGTCGCAATAAGAACAGCGCAGGTTGCACTGGCTCAGGCGGACGAAGACGCAGGGCTGGCCGGAATAGGTGGATTCACCTTGCAGGGAATAGAAGATCTCGCAGATCTCGAGCGTGGCTCAACCCCGCAGTTCTTTCACCCGTTTGGTGAGCAAGGGCAGGATCTCGAAAAGGTCGCCCACGATGCCCAGGTCGGCAACCTTGAAGATCGGGGCGTCGGGATCCTTGTTGATGGCGATGATATAGTCCGCGGAGGACATTCCGGCGAGGTGCTGGATCGCGCCGGAGATCCCGCAGGCGATGTAGATGTTCGGTTTCACGGTCTTGCCGGTCTGCCCCACCTGGTGCGAATAGGGGATCCATTCGGCGTCCACGGCGGCCCGGGAAGCGCCCACGGCGCCGCTCAGGGCTTCCGCGAGTTCCTCCAGCAGGGCGAAATTCTTCGCTTCTTTCATGCCCCTACCCCCGGAAACGATCACGTTGGCCTCGGTGATGTTCACCAATGAGGTTAGTTCCGGTTCGAAGCCCAGGAAATTGCTCTCCTCCTCGTCCAGATCGAACACCACCTGCTCGCGGATAACCACGCCAGAGCGCGAATCGTCGCGGGGCAGGGGATTCATGACCTTGTGGCGCACGGTGGCCATCTGGGGGCGGTGGTTGGCGGTGACGATGCGGGCCATGATGTTGCCGCCAAAGGCAGGCCGGGTCTGGATCAGGTTGCCGGTTTCGGGATCGATGTCCAGGCCCGTGCAATCCGCCGTGAGGCCCGTATGCAGGTCGATCGCCACGCGGGGAATGAAGGATCTGCCGGTAACCGTGGCTCCGGCGAGGATGATCGCGGGTTTATATTTCCGGGCCAGTTCGGACATGGCTTTGGAGTAGCGGACATCCCTGAAATGACGCAGTTCGGGGTCGTCCACCACGATCACCTGGTCGGCGCCGTAAGCGATCAGTTCCGAGGCCAGGCCCTCGATCTCCGAGCCCAGCAGCACGGCGCTGAGCTCCGCTTCCAGCTGCTCCGCCAGGTCGAGTCCCTTGCCCAGAAGTTCCAAAACCACCGGGGCGAGCACGCCGTCCTTCTGCTCCGCGAAGACCCAGACGCCCTGGTACTCGCTGGTGTCGGACGCGGTGGCTGCCAGTTTGCGGATGACGATCGCCTCAAAGGGGCAGGCCTGCACGCAGGCTCCGCAGAGCGTGCATTTGTCCGTGTCGATCACGGCGAGCTTGCCTTCCATGCGGATGGCGTCGTAGGCGCAGGCGCGGAGGCAGGCGCCGCAGCCTACGCATTTCTGATCTATGACTTCAATCATGCAATAAACTCCTGTCGGGGAAAAGCTCAGGAAGCCCGGCTTATTGTCAAGCCGATTTTTCAGACCGCGGCGGGAACCAAGGCTGGCAGGATAACGGAGCGGGATAGCGGATTCTTTGGCTCAAGTTCTATTTGAGTGGGCAGCCCGGGAACCCGCGCTCCAACCGAGCCCCCGATTCCCAAACCGAAGCCCCGGAGGGCGCGGCAGACCATAGCGGTGGGCGCGAAGTGACGCAGGAGCGAAGCCCCCCGGAACGTAATCTCGGCAATAGATTTGAGCCCCGGAGGGGCGGCAGGCCATAGCGGCGGGTGCGAAGCGACGCAGGAGCGAAGCCCCCCGTACCCGGTCATCCGATTCCCAAACCGGAGCCCCGGAGGGCGCGACAGATCATAGCGGTGGGTGCGAAGCGACGCAGGAGCGAAGCCCCCCGGAACGTAATCCCGATAATAGATTTGAGCCCCGGAGGGTGCGACACACTTGGATATCAGCCTCGCATTAGCGAAAATCAATCATAGAAAGATTTGGCGAATGTCTGTCGCGCCCTCCGGGGCTCCATTGGATTTCGGGGTTTACGGTACGGGGGGCTGACGCACCCGCCGCTATGGTCTGTCGCGCCCTCCGGGGCTCCATTGGATTTCGGGGTTTACGGTACGGGGGGCTGACGCACCCGCCGCTATGATCTATCGCACCCTCCGGGGCTCCTTCAAACACATCGTAATGTCCTAACGGGGGGCTTCGCTCCTGCGTCGCTCGCACCCACCGCTATGATCTATCGCGCCCTTCGGGGCTCCATCAAAATGTCGTGACCACTTGATGGGGGGCTGCCGGTCCTGAAGGCATTGCCAGCCGGATGCCCGATTAGAGCTTGACAGGATTTTTCCATTCGTAAATATTGGCGTAGGATTAGATGTGATAGTGTGACCGAGTTTTAGAGATATTCGAGCCTGCCGTTTCCGGTCCCCGGAAGAACGGGCGGCAAGCAAACTTCGGAAGACCCCCTAAGCACTGGAGGTGCTTATGAAAACCATTATGCTCATCGCGTTCCCTTTGTTTCTGTGCAGCCTGCTCTGGAGCGCCCCCCTGCGCAACGTTCCCACCGTCCTCGAGCAGCCTGACGGCACCAAGTATTCCTGCTTCATGACGGGCGACGAATATTACCACCGCGCCCACGACTCCAACGGCTTCACCATCATCAAGGACCTGGCCACGGACTGGCATGTTTACGCGCAGAAACAAGGCCCCGACCTCGTTCCCACCGAGTTCGTCCCCGGCCGCGACGATCCTGCCTCAAGGGGACTGGTTCCCAACCTGATGCCAGACGAATCCTCACTGCGCCAGCGCTTCCAGGTGTGGCGCGGAGCCAGCCGCGACGAATATGGACGCGCTCCCACCACCGGGACCATCGCCAACCTCTGCATCTTCGTCCGCTTCGCCGGTGAAACCGAATTCGGACAGAGCTCACAAACCTACACCGACATGCACAACTCCACGTCACAGGCTTCCCTGCGCGGCTATTTCCTGGAAGAAAGCGCCAATCAACTGACCGTGAACAGCAGCTTCTACCCCCTCGCTCCAGGCAGCATGGTCGTCTCCTGGCAGGACGCCAATCCCCGGAACTACTACTATCCCCAGTCACCCGGCAATCCCATCGGCTATCCTTATCCCGCCCCGGGACCGCTGCCCGACCAGTTCGGCTTCATGCGCCTGCACACCATGATGACCAACGCGATCGCCGCGATCCTGCCCATGATCCCTCCCGGCTTGAACCTCGACGCCGATGGCGATGGCAACGTGGACAACTTCAGCTTCATCTGCCGGGGCAACGCGGACGCCACCAGCGCCATCTTCTGGCCGCATTTCTGGCAATTGAACGCCTTCAACCCCACCATGATCATCAATTACTACGGCACGCCCCTGAATTGCGTGGACTACAACTTCTCGCTGCAATACCCAGATCCGCTTTACGTGGGCTATGGCGGCGGGATCGACGCCGCGGAAATCAGCCACGAATTCTCGCACACCATCGGTTTCCCCGACCTCTACCATTACGTGATCGATGGCGTCAACCCCTGCGGCTATTGGGACCTGATGGACTTTTGCTACCAGGTGCCCCAGCACCATCTGGCCTACCTGAAATGGAAATACGGCGGCTGGTTTGCCACCGTTCCGCCCTTGCCCCTATCCGGAGCGTGTTCCTTGCCCGCGGTTGCCACCAGCCCCTTTGCCTGCTACCGCTATATGATGCCCACCGGTGAAGAGATCTGGGTCGAATACCGCAAGGCCATGGGCTTGTATGAATCCCGGGTGCCCAATTCCGGCCTGATCTTCTACCGCGTGGACCAGGCCTACTATCCCTGGGGCAACGCGGGCGGGCCGCCGGACGAGGTCTATGTGTACCGTCCCTACGTCCCAATCATGCCTCCCGACGGCAACGTGAACTGGGCCGCCTTCGCCTGGGAGCAGTCCATGACGGTCTTCAACCAGTTCACCGACCCCAAGCCTTTCTCGCAAAGCATGGTGGGCTTCGTAGCCCCGCTGAACATCCACAGCATCGAATCCAACGCCGGCACCCAGATGAACTTCGTGGTGGGAACGGTGCTGCCGGTGGTCTGGAACGGCAGTACGGACAACAACTGGTTCAACCCCGCCAACTGGAACGGAGGCGCGGTCCCCACACCCGCGGACTTTGTGATCATTCCGCCCATCGGCGGCTGGTTCACCTGCCAGGTGCAGCCTTTCGCCATGCCCGCCGTGTGCCAGACCCTGCGCAACGAATATATGCTCACGGTGCTGCCCGGCGCGGTGCTGCAGGTGGGCGGAAACTTCTACTCCATCGGCAGGTTCTTCCAGGACGGCTCCACCCAGGTGGCGGGAAGTTTCACGATCGCCTACTGGTACGCCGGTTCCTGGCTGCAAAGCACTTCCAATCCAGGCTCGCAACTTACCATCGGCGGCAACTGCCAGTTCGACACCGGAACGCAGATCCAGATGCAGGTGGGGCAACTGATCTTTGCCAACATCGGGGTCTCGCCGCCGGTGAACACCTTCACCTGCGATTCCTTCGGCGCCGTGATGTTCGACCTCATCGTGAACAAGACCGGCACCGCCCTGAACTACAATTCCATCATACCGGGCATGGCGGTCAACATCCTTGGCTCCTTGAACGTTACCGCGAATTCCACCCTGCGGATCACCGCGCCCCATTTCCTGGCCCTCACCGGCAGCCTCAACGTACTGCCCACCGGCTTGCTCCAGGTGCAGGAAACCGTGGTGAGCACCTTCAATTTCGTCGGCCCGCCCGGTCTGCAAAACATCAACATCGCCAACCTCAACAGCTATCTGAACCACGTGGACGTCCAGAACAACGCCGCGCCCTCGCTGACCAACAACCTCGTGGTGCGGGGCAATTTCACCATCACGCAGGGAACCTTCATCGCCAACAACTGGACCATCTTCGTGCGCGGCAACTGGACCAACAACATGGGCCTCGGCGCCTTCCAGAAAGGCACTTCCCGCGTGGTCTTCAACGGCCCCACTGGTGACCAGTCCATCAGCGTTACCGGGATGCTGGGCGTTCCCGTGGAGGATTTCCGCATCCTGGAACTGAACAAAGCCGCGGGCTCGCTGACTATGGGCACCCCGGGGCAATCGGTGCAATGCGATTTCTACGACTGGACCAGCGGCACCCTCAAGGTCACCGACGGCCAGTTTACGGCGCTTTCCCTGCTGGACAACTGTGTGCGCGGCAATTTCGCCTGCAACGCGCCGGGCCTGATCACCCTCACCGACACCAGCGGCAATGGCGACCTCTTTGCCAGCCTGCAGATCATGGGCGGCAACATGGTCGTGAACTGCCCCACCGCCGGCATGGGCTCGGTCTCCTCCTGGGGAATCAATCCCGGCTCCATCCAGATGAACGGCGGCACGCTGGTCTACGCGAACTGCGGGATCAGCATCCAGCCCGGCGGCGCTTTCAGCGCCAACATTTCCAGCGGAAACATCGTGGCCATGGGGGATTTCTTTGTGCAGCGCCCGGAATTCGCTCCCGCTGGCGGAGCGGTCTGGGTGAACACCTCCTTCCCGCCTGCCAATGTGGGCACCACCAACGGCGGCGCTTTCTATGACCTGCGCCTGAGCGCCCCCCTCACCCTCAGCTCTCTGAACGTCCTGGTGAACGGCACCCTGACCGTCGATCCCAGCTGCGCCTTCGACGTCTCCACCCCCCTCACCGTGAACGGCAACCTCCAGCTGCAGGGCACGCTGAACCTGACCGCGCCGATTTCCGCCCTCGTCCAGGGAACCGCCAGCTTCCTTGCCGGCTCACTGCTGGACGTCCGCGACGCCACCTGCACGCTGCAGGGTCAGTATGCCATCACGCTGGACGGCACCATCATGATCGAAAACGGCTGGCTGAACGCCACTTCCCACCCCATTACCATCAATCCCAGCGGTTCGATCGTGTTCGGAGCCGGAGGCAGCGGCTTCACCGGCAAGCTCAGCTGCGCCACGCTCACCGCCGCCACCCCCGGAACCTTCGTCCCGCCGGTGGGCATCCTGGAACTGGCGAACACCGATCCCAGCGCGAATTTCGCCCTCAGCCTGGCCTCCGGCAACTGGATCAACAACCTCGAAGTCAACATCCTGAGCTCCGTCCAGGTCCTGACCGACATCTACGTCAACGGTTTCCTGCATATCATCAGCGGCCAACTGGTGATGGACAACACCGGCCGGACCATCTACATGCAGGGCAACTGGACCAACGACATCCCCGCGACCGGATTTGTCAAGGGCACCAGCACCGTCGATTTCAGCCCCGCGGGAACTGCCTCGGTCTTCGCCAATGGAGGCACGGAGCAGTTCTACACCCTCAGCGTCGGCTCCGGGACGCTGATCCTGATGGACGACGTGGCGGTCTCCAATGTGCTCAATGTCCTCACCAGCACCTTGCAGGTCAACGGGCAGGTCCTCAGCGTCACCGGCAACACGACTGTGGGCCCCGGCTCGACCCTGGACCTGGATTCCGGCTCTGTGCTGGAGACGGGCAACAACAAGCAGCTGATCATCCAAAACACCGGGATACTGCAGTGCGTGGGCGTGGCGGGCAACCTTGCCACCTTGCGCGGACAGGCGGGCGCGAACTGGAACCTGGTGGCCCAGCCGTCCAGCACCATTGCCGCCAGATACGCCGATTTCCGGCATCTGCGCGCCTCTGGCGTAACCATCCAACCCAGCGCCACAGTCAGCGCCGCTTACGACTTCGACAACTGCGTCTTCCGCGACGGCGCCACCGGCACCAGCTACCTGACCATCCACAACAACCAGACCCTGAATATCACCAACATCTCCTTCCCCACCGTGACCCCCGGCGGTTACAACATCTACAAGAACGTCAATTCAGGCACGGTCAACGTCCTCTCCGCCAGCGGCGGCTTCGCGGGGCCCCTCTACGAATTTGACCCCTACTCCCGCGTCAACTGGACAGGCTTCGATCCCAACCTCATCGTCCAATCCTTTGTGGTTTCGGTGCCCAACCCTTATGTGGCTGACCAGGTCTCCTATTCCGTGACCATTAAAAACAACTCCGCCAACCCGGTGCAGAAGACCTTCAAGATCCACCTGTTCAAGAACCGCGCCACCCAACCCGGCTGGGCCGAAACGGGAGATTACGAACATACCTGCCCCACCCTGGCCCCCAACGCCACCCACAGTTATACCTTCACCGGCGTTTATTCCATGGTCGCGGAGAACTGGACCTCCTGGCTGCTCATCGATCCCGAGGCCAACGTGCAGGAAACCAACGAACTCGACAACATCGATTCCGAATCCGTCACCTGGCAAGCCCTGCCCGCCGTTTCCAACCTGGCGGTCACCCGCACCGGAGCCAGCGCCGCCCGGATCAGCTGGACCTATCCCATCTGGGCCTCGCGCTACAAGCTCTACGATGCTTCCGATCCCTACGGAACCTACACCTATGTGGGCTCCACAACCAATCTCTATTACGACGTATCGCTGTCCTCCGGCATGAGGTTCTACCTCGTCAAAGCGGAGCGCGACGCCCCGGCTAAATAACTCCCTACCCTTACGAAACAGAATCCCCGGATCGATGGTCCGGGGGTTTTTTTGTGTTTGCTGCAAGGGGCGGATAGGCCGGGAACAGGCCGCGGAATAAAGGGAACAGGAGCGGAACAAGCGCGAAAAAAACCATAAAGTAAGGCTCTCTTTCAAACCGAGTGGCAGCCCCGGAGGGCGCGTAAGATCATAGCGGTGGGTGCGAAGCGACGCAGGAGCAAAGCCCCCCGTACCCGGTCAACCGATTCCCAAACCGGAGCCCCGGAGGGCGCGACAGATCATAGCGGTGGGTGCGTCAGCCCCCCGTACCCGGTCAACCGATTCCCAAACCGGAGCCCCGGAGGGCGCGACAGACAATCCTCTTGACACCAAATCCCCTATTCCGCAACGTGAACAAAACATCCAGGGAGATCACATGCCGGATTCATTTTGCCATCTCGCCGCCCACATCGTTTTTTCCACCAGAAACCGTAAAACCTGGCTGAAACCTCCGCACCAGGAGGACATGTACGCCTATATCGCCGGCATCATCAACCAGACAGGCGGCAGACCCATCAAAATCAACGGCATCGACGACCACGTCCACATCCTCTGCCTGCTGCCCAAAGACCTCAGCCCCACCCAGTTTATGGCGAAGATCAAGGCCAATTCCAGCAAATGGTTCCGGGAAAAACACAATCCCGAATTCCATTGGCAGGATGGATACGCGATGTTTTCGGTGAGCAAATCCCAGATTCCGGAAGTGGAGAAATACATCGCCGACCAGAAAGAACACCATTTTAATGTGTCGGCCTGGGCGGAATTTGACGCGTTGTTGAAAAAACATGTGGATGGCGCAATAGATTGATTGTTTCGCGCCCTCCGGGGCTCCATTGGCGTGCGGGGATTAAGGGTACGGAGGGGGTCCGGATACGGGGGGCTGACGCACCCGCCGCTATGATCTGTCGCGCCCTCCGGGGCTCAAATCTATTGCCGGGATTACGTTCCGGGGGGCTACGCTCCTCCGTCG
>DAHVPC010000220.1 GCA_027318475.1 Candidatus Cloacimonadota bacterium
AATATCAGACACTTATCGATCCGCTCCCGAGGCTTGCAGTCAATCACTTGTCAATCAAGCCTCAATCAAGCGTCAATAATTGACGCTTGATTGACTAGTGATAGACAAGTGATTGAGGCTAACCCGCCGGGGCCATGCGGGTTTTTGGTTGATAAATGCTGATAAATATGGTTCCCATTCAAACTATGTGGGTGAGCCTGCCAGTTACGACTCTCAGTCTCAATGGTAAGCCCCGCAGGGCGCGGCATAACATAGCCCGGGGTGTAGCGGCCGGGGTCCTCGACGTCATGCGGAGCATGGCGACGGGGTGGTCTGCGGAACCCCGGGTTAGGGACAAACGTTTCTGTGTTTTATGCACCCCACCCCTCCCTTTGGAACCTGCCATGCGGCAGGTTCCAAAGGGAGGGGTGGGGGATTTTTGAACATCAGTGCCGCTAGCTCATGACCCGGGGTTTCGTTTACACCCCACCGGCCAACACGTTGTCCGGCGGGGACCCCGTGCGCTACACCCCGGGCTATGTTATGCCGCGCCCTCCGGGGCTATCCCCCCTTATGGGCCTTCTGCCCATTTCCGCCCCAGGCAAAAACCCCGGAACGGCGGACCGTCCCGGGGTTTATCTAGAGTTTTATGACTCTGATGAATTACTTCATCATGATCA
>DAHVPC010000221.1 GCA_027318475.1 Candidatus Cloacimonadota bacterium
GCGCATGCAGGAGCACTCCCAACCAATCCAATAGGAATTGGACCGCTAATTAGGTGCTAACCGGCGCTGGATAGGCTGGTCGTGGTGGAGAGATGGGGTGATGGTGCGAGGATAAATCCTGGGCTGTGTTTTCTGGTGCGGTTCCGTCGTGGGCGGAAGGCAGGGCCACTATTAGGCCAGGGCAGCAACCAGAAACAAGAAGTCAGTCCAGCAATAGCCTCAATGTAGAACATCATCAGGAATAATCTGGCGTTTTTGATCTGCACGGACAGCTGTGCGTATTCCGGCGCATCGGGCCACTGATTCCACGGTGATCCGGCCACCGATTCCATGAACATCCGGCCACCGTGCTTATTACCCGCCGGTAATTTCTTAATACAGATTTCCACGAAGTGGTTACAATAATAGCAGTTGGCGATCGTTGCCTGCGTTCCCACCTATTTACTGAAGAAACTTTGCTACAGGCGAATACACGCGATCTTCAGCTGCCATCATGTCATGATCAGATGACCTCCTCCCAATCTCCCAACGTAACCCCATGAGGCTATCAAGCAACTGACTTACTGAACACTGTTTATGAATGTTCTGTCCCTGGGTACGGGCCTCCTC
>DAHVPC010000222.1 GCA_027318475.1 Candidatus Cloacimonadota bacterium
CCATGCGCAGCAGCGCGGTCTTTTCGTCGATGAGGCCCTCGCGCAGCATGTCCATCGCCACTTTGACCATGGCGAAGCCGGTGCGTTTGCCGTTGCGGGTCTGCAGCATCCAGAGTTTGCCTTCCTGGATGGTGAATTCTATATCCTGCATGTCTTTGGCGTGCTGTTCCAGCTTCTTTTGCGTGGCGAAGAGTTCCTGATATACTTCCGGCATGGCCTCTTCCAGAGAGGGATACTTGGCGGCGCGTTCGGTTTCGTCAACGCCGGCCAAAACGGCCCAGCGTTCGGAGCCGATCTTCGTGATCTGTTGCGGGGTACGGATTCCGGCTACTACATCTTCGCCCTGGGCGTTGATGAGCCATTCGCCGTAGAAAATGTTATCACCGGTGGCCGGGTTACGGGTGAAGGCAACTCCGGTAGCCGATGAATCGCCCATATTGCCATAGACCATAGCCTGAACGTTTACTGCAGTACCCCAGTCGTCGGGAATACCTTCGATGCGGCGATACGAAACTGCTTTTTTCCCGTTCCAGCTTTTGAATACGGCCATAATACCGCCTTCGAGCTGTTTGCGTGCATCGTCGGGGAACGGGGTTCCAAGAACCTCTTTCACTTTCTT
>DAHVPC010000223.1 GCA_027318475.1 Candidatus Cloacimonadota bacterium
GCACGGCGGTCCGGGAAGCCGATGATGCCATGTTCCTCCTGGCGGGCCCCGAACTGGGCGTCGCCTCCACAAAAGCCTTCCTCGCCCAGATCGTCTACATGATGTTTTTTGCACTGGAGCTTGGTCTCAAGAAACCTCATCCGGAACATTCGAACGCACATATTTACTCGATCCTGGACGAGTTTTTCCGCATTCCGGCCCTCATGGAAGAAACACTCAACCTTTCCCCTTCCATCCGGGATCTCGTCAAAGCCTTTACCCATCTTCCCTCAACATTGTTTCTGGGACGGGGCCGGGACTATCCACTGGCCCTCGAGGGAGCCCTGAAACTCAAGGAGATCTCCTACATCCATGCCGAAGGCTACCCCTCCGGAGAACTCAAGCACGGGCCATTGGCCCTGGTCTCGGACAGCATGCCGGTCTTCGCCCTGGTCTCGGGATCCGAGCTTCTTCCAAAGATCCTCGGCAACCTGAAGGAGGTTCATTCACGAAGCGGCATCATCATCTCGATCGCGCCGGCCTCTTTAAAGGGTGCGCTGACCGATGTCGTGAACCACCAGATCCTTCTTCCTCCGGTCGGGGACTTTTTCCTTCCCCTTCTCTCCACCATCGTTC
>DAHVPC010000224.1 GCA_027318475.1 Candidatus Cloacimonadota bacterium
AGCGTCTGCTCGCCGCGCTGGACGCCGCGTCGGCGGTGGACGCCGGCGCCATTGCGCAGGGTGTTGTGGCCGCCGGCGGCAAGCCCAAGGTGGAGGTCATGATCCCCCTGACCGTCACCCGCCAGGAGCTGGGACTGGCCCGGTCGTGGGTGCAGGAGGCGATCGACGAGGAGACCCGGGGGCTGCGCAAGAAGCCGGAGGTGCTCATCGGCACCATGGTCGAGACCCCCCGGGCCGCGGTGAGGGCCGACGAGCTGGCGGAGGAGGCCGACTTCTTCAGCTTCGGCACCAACGACCTGACCCAGATGACCTTCGGGTTCTCCCGGGACGACGTCGAGGGCCGCATGATGGCCGCCTACCTGGAGCAGGGGCTGCTCAAGCGCAACCCGTTCGAGACCATCGACCAGTCCGGCGTGGGCCAACTGGTGAGCGACGCCGTCGAGCGGGGCCGCAGGACCAACCCGGGCATCAAGCTGGGAGTCTGCGGCGAGCACGGCGGTGACCCGGAGTCCATCGGCTTCTTCTACGAGGTCGGCCTCGACTACGTGTCCTGCTCGCCGTTCCGGGTGCCCATCGCCCGCCTGGCGGCGGCGCAGGCGGTTATCGCCAA
>DAHVPC010000225.1 GCA_027318475.1 Candidatus Cloacimonadota bacterium
GGATACAGGCAGTTCCATCGTACTTCAGCAAGCCTCCGGTTCTGGGCAGCAGCCAGACGTTTCCGGCGGGATCGGTCGCCACGGCATTAAAGCGATTTTCCGGCAGGGGTGAATTGGCATGGGTGAGTTGCGTGATCTGTCCGGAAGCGCGATCTATGCGCAGCGGTGAATTGCCCACGCACCAGATATCGGTGGCGGTAAAGGCCAGGTCATAAAGGGTCGATGTATTGCAGTAGTTCGTCCAGAATGGGTATTGGCCAAATGCTGCCGTAGCCGATAGCAGCAGCGTAATCAACACACCAATCTTGCGCGCCATATTCCACCTCTCAAAGCGTTTGCTTATATTCACAAATTTTCTAAAGCAATTAACATTCCCTGTGTAAGCTTATCTTTGGGCAGGGGCTATGTTCCGTCGCACCCTCAGGGGCTAGCAGTCAACCGGTTTGCAAGAAAACCACGTATCCGCATGCCTCGTCTCCCACTATCACTACGCGGTCATTGCGCGCTCATTGCGCGCTTTGCCCGTAATGAGCGCGCAATGACCCCGCAATGATAACGGGAGCCAGACCGGGGTCAAACTTGGGCTCTATTTATCCCAGGCCCTGTC
>DAHVPC010000226.1 GCA_027318475.1 Candidatus Cloacimonadota bacterium
GGAATTTTTCTTTCCCTGACCCATTTTCCCGAGGGCCGGGTGGCCCAGCGATTCCCCCAGGTTTTCAGACATTGCCTTGAGCTTGGTCTCGATCTTCAGACGACACCTGCGCCGATTCGTCCTGCCGCCCATTTCCAGATGGGCGGGATCAGGACCGACATGAATGGACGGACGACTCTTCCGGGGTTGTTTGCGATCGGAGAGGTGGCCAGCACCCGGGTTCATGGCGCCAACCGCCTGGCCTCAAATTCCCTCCTGGAAGCGCTGGTCATGGGGCGGCGGGTTGTTGATGCCATTGACGTTGGGTACCATGGGGAAGGAACGGAGGAAGCGGACACCCTTGGAAATGTTCCGTTTTTTATGCCCTGCGTGGATATCGAGGAAGGCTGGGCCCGTCTCCGCCAGATACTCTGGGACAGTGCCGGAATCGTCCGGACGCTGCCACTGGTCAGAAAAGGGCTTCATGAAATTCGCGAAATGATTGCCTCCGAAAGACCTGTTCCCCTCGATGGGGCAAGATTTGCCCTTGGGAACGGCCTTCTGGTCGCAAGCATGATCCTTGAGGACATTCTGAGGGCTCCTGTGGCCGGAGCGAATTATGTCGT
>DAHVPC010000227.1 GCA_027318475.1 Candidatus Cloacimonadota bacterium
AACTGAAGAGAGCGTTCAACGTTGGCTCACACAAGACCCTCCAGATAGAATAGAGAGTGCATTGGGTTTGCCGCTTGACGACCAGAGGAGCTTTATCAAGCGAGAGTCCGCCGCACTGCGGTCTGCACATGAGTTCATCGAGAACGCAGGGGATCAATATTGTGCGATTGATGCACTTCGTGCGCTTCAGAATAAACCGACGTCGAGGGCCGAGCAGTTGAAGACACTTTTCGGAACCGTGGACCCCGGGGATCTGCCGCTCGACATGTTTTTCATTTCAAGCGTTCCAGGAGAGCCTGACGTGGGATTCATAGCGAAGTTGAGGGCTTTGTCCTTCGTTCCTCTCAATCGCAGTTTCACTTCGATGGCTGCCGCGAAGGAGTGCGAGAACACTTTCATTCGCGTTGGTCGCTTAGCTCCGACGTTCCGTCATGCGATGGCGCAGCAGTTCGGGATGCTGTTTGCGCGTATTGGACTGCCTAAGCCTTATGAGATCGACCGAGAAGCAGCATTTGCTGTCGTGGCAGAGCAATTAGCGAATGACATGGGAGAAGAAAAGTGACAAATGCCGTGGCAATCGATTCATCCGCTC
>DAHVPC010000228.1 GCA_027318475.1 Candidatus Cloacimonadota bacterium
GCGAGCGAACCCAATCCCGATGCGCCGCCCGCTCCAGTCAATGCCGTTCCGGCTCCCAAGCCTGCCGGTTCGTCGGCGGGCGGTGGCGGACAGGGAAGCACGGCGGCCCCTGCCCCAGATGCGCCAAGCGGTGGCGGCGGTGCCACCATGGACGATGTGGTCGAGCAGCTAAAACAGATGCAGGGGAAGCCGAAGTCGGCGGTGGATAAATTGACGGATGAGGTTAAGGACCATGCCAAGAAATCCACACTAGACCAAACCACGCCGAGTGTGTCTTCAGGCGGAAAAATCTCTACTGACCATATGAGGGACTTCGATTGATGGACGCCTTGACATACAGCCTGTCGCCGTCTATTGGTATACCACGATTCGAAGTCGCCAAAATGGTGGGAAAAATGAGCATCTATCGGGACCCATACCAAAAGCAGAGAGAAGACCAAGCTTGGCGCGCCAAGGAGAAGGCTGATACCGATTTTATCCATGGTATCGTCTGGGCGATTATTCCTCTTCTTTCTTTGGCGGTTGGCCGCATCCTCGCCGTACCCTTTCGCTACGGCTACGGTAAACAGTACCTGTGGGCACTGCTTTTC
>DAHVPC010000229.1 GCA_027318475.1 Candidatus Cloacimonadota bacterium
GGCCGCTCGTGCCATCCCAGCCCGAAATCTGCCACTAATAATCGTGACGAGTGACGCGTGACGAGAGAAGCCAATTATTCAAGTGAAAGCCTTCCAAAACAGCTTTGCTTTCACCGCATTTTCGTGTTACAATTTGGTTTCCACGATCGTGATTGAATTCGCCGCTTGTTCATGAACCAAGCATTGTTTCAAGCGCGGAGGGGTGCCGGAGCGGTTGAACGGGACGGTCTCGAAAATCGTTATACCGGGTGACTGGTATCGTGGGTTCGACCATTTGGGCAAGTAGCCCAAATGGGCACGCGCGAGCGAAGCGAACGCGCCCGCAGGGCGAGCGGGCCCATCATTGGGCCGCTCGTGCCATCCCATCCCCCCCCTCGAATATCAACCCATCTTCCTGAATTCCATCCGGCTTTGATTTCATCGGAGTTTCATGCTACAATTTCATTCTCCACGGTCGTCAAAAGACGCCGTTTTCGACGCAATGAAGGTTTTATCCCCAGCGCGGAGGGGTGCCGGAGCGGTTGAACGGGACGGTCTCGAAAATCGTTATACCGGGTGACTGGTATCGTGGGTTC
>DAHVPC010000022.1 GCA_027318475.1 Candidatus Cloacimonadota bacterium
GGACCGGAGATCTGGACACCCGTTGCCACAGGGGCGACATTCACAAATCCTGTGCCCGATAGGGGAATCTGGATGTTAGGATGGTTGTAGAGGTTGCTGGTGATGGTCAGATTCCCGGTGTATTCTTGCGGGGCGGTGGGGGTGAAAACAACATCGACAACAAGCGACTGTGCCGCCGGGATATTGAACGTGGAGAGACTGGTTGTGAACACTGGATTGTCGCTGGAGATTGTTCCGGTGGCGGGTGTTGCAGTGAAGTTGGTGATCGTCATCGGAATGGTGCTGTTTCCGTTTACATACGCATCCGGAAAATCGATGGTCTGGTGCGACACGGGATATGCTCCGACCAGTGCGGCCAACGAGTATTTTACGCCTTGGAGAATTTCCTTGGAGGTCATGTTTTGGAGGAAGAAGACCATTTCGCAGTTGGCAATGTTCCAAGTGGCGTTGGGGGTGAAATTTAGGTTTACAGTGGTGGTCTCGCCAGTTCCCAGCGTGACCAGGGTTCCATTCTGATCCGGGATCATCAGGCGGTTGACGTTTTCGACAGTGGTCTGGTTGAACCAAATGCAGGGAATATCCGATTCCGTGAGTACTGCGTGCAGTTTGACGTTGGTATTGGTGTCTGCTTCCGGTTTGGATACTGTAACGCTGACATTGAATTGCGCTCCGACTTGCTCTCCGACGGCACTGAGGCTGTAATGTGACGGCACCGCAAGACGGGCGTTAACTTTCGTCAGATACGGAGTATATTGCGTAACTGCTCCGGTGACACCGGCTGACGGGTTCAGGCCATCGAACAATGCGGTCGGGTATCCCGTGATTCCGTAAAAACTATTCCGGGCATTGGAATAGGTGTTGGCATAAGGATCGCCGTTGTGGTTCTTTACTATGGCTACCGGATGTCCATTGGCCAGAAGATCGTGGCAACCCATGGCCGCATAGGGACACCAGGTGCACCAAGTGCCTGTGCCAACTTCCACTACTACAAGGTTGCGCGGTAAGGCGAATATAGTCGTCATCAGACCGAGCAACGCAATCAAGATAATCAGGGTTCTTTTCATGATATCTCCTTGTGTTTTGATTAAAAACTTCATATTACTGTAAAGCAATTTTGCTTCCTAACAAGCTAATTTTTGAGGTTAATACCCGCATCGGAGCAGAAGTCCTTGTCCATCAAATCTTTGACAATAGGGATAATCTCACTTGGGGTACGCACCAGGTAGTCTGGGCGGTGGTTACGCAAGTGCGCCTCCGAATGCAGGCCCCAGGCGACGCTGATAATCCGTACGCCACTCTTCCGGGCAGACTTAATATCCCGAACCTCGTCCCCGACATAAACTACCAATTCCTTGTCCAAGTTGTGTTTGCGGATTTGGGTGCGGATGTTGTGGTGCTTTTTCAGGATTCCATTGGTGCCCTCGATCCAGTCGAAGCACTTTATCCCGTGCCGTTCCAAAAAGGCGTGCAGGTTTTCCGTATGATTGGAGCTAATCAGCGCCAGTGATATCCCCATCGCCTTTAGTTCGTTTAACACAGGGACTATTCCAGCGCAGGGTTCCAGCTCAGGGATGATCTTGCGGTACTCATTGAGGATGATGGTGATTGCGCTGCCCAGTTTATATAGGGGCATTTTGAAACTACGGACAGCCCGGGTGAGAGGCAGATCACGCATGGCGGCGAATCTTTCCGGAGTTAGCTGTCCATACCCGTAGCGTGGGGCAAGATCGTTGATTAGTTCGCGAAGTTTTTCGATGGAATTGGCAACCGTGCCGTCAAAATCGAAGAGCAGCCAGGGATTCACTTGCGATCACTCCGCTGGGCGAGGACCATTTGGTAGGCGCGGTTGCGGCTGAGGGCAAAGCGATCGGCCACATCCTGGGCCAGGGATCTGAGGCTCGTGGCAGTTTGTATGCGGGCGGCGATATAGGCGGAGACATCCGCGTCAGCACGTTCCGGGACCTCTGTTGGACCGCCGACCAGGATCACGAACTCACCCTTTTCAGTGACGTCGTAGTTAGCCAGAAGTTCCGCCAGATCGCATCTGATGAACTCTTCATAGAGTTTGCTGATTTCCCGGGCCAGGCACACCGGCCGGTTTCCGCAATGCTCCAGAAGGTCTTCCAAAGTGCGTTTGAGGCGGTGGGGCGCTTCGTAAAGCACCGTAGTGTCGGGATAGGCGCGGATTCTTTCAAGCAGGCTGCGGCGGTCTTTGAGTTTGAGGGGCAGAAAGCCCAGGAATTGCCAGGCCTGGCCGGCCAGCCCGGAAGCGGTGAGTGCTGGGATGAGCGCTGTCGCTCCAGGCAGAGGGACGATCTTGATGTTGCGGCAAACGGCTTCGCGGATCAGGATCTGCGCGGGGTCGGAAATCCCCGGACTGCCAGCATCGGCGACGACCGCAAGATCGTCACCAGCGCTCAGCAGGTCGAGGATTTCCCCGCTGCGTCGTTTTTCGTTATATTTATGCAGGCTGAGCAGCCGCGGCGCCTTGATCTGGTAATGGTTCAGCAGGAACCGGGTCTTTCGGGTGTCTTCGCAAGCGATGAAGCGCGCTGCTTTCAGCGTTTCCAAGGCTCGCAGAGTGATGTCGCCCAGATTCCCGATGGGCACTGGCACCAGATAAACGCAACCCGCGGGCAAACTCATTTCCTAGATCAGCTGCAGTTCTTTTCCCACTTTTTGGAAGGCGGCGATCGCCTTGTCCAGATCTGCGCGGGTGTGCGCCGCGGACAGCTGGACCCGGATGCGCGCTTTGCCCTTGGGCACCACGGGATAGACGAAGCCGATCACGTAGATCCCTTCCTTGAGGAGCAGGTCCGCCATCTTCATGGCCAGGGGCTCGTCGTACAGCATCACGGGAACGATCGCTGTGTTGCCGGGAACGATGTCAAATCCGGCTTTGATCATTTCGGCGCGGAAATAGGCCGAGTTATCCCACACCTTGTCGCGCAGTTCGCCTGATCCGGTGAGCATATCGATGACCTTGATGCTGGCGCCGACCACAGCGGGGGCGACGGTGTTGGAAAACAGATAGGGACGGCTGCGCTGGCGCAGAAGTTCGATGATTTCCTTTCTACCCGAGGTGAAACCGCCATTGGCCCCACCCATTGCTTTGCCGAGGGTGCTGGTGACTATATCCACGCGTTTCTGCACCCCAAACTGTTCCGGAGTGCCGCGTCCATGCGGGCCGATGTAGCCGGTGGCATGGGAGTCGTCCACCATTACCAGGGCGTCGTATTTATCAGCGAGGTCGCAGATCTCCGGCAGCTTCGCCATGTCGCCGTCCATGGAGAAAACGCCGTCCGTGCAGATCAGGCGGTACTTGAGGTCCTTGGCTTCGATCAGGGCTTTCTCCAGTTCCTCCATGTTGGCATGCTTGTAACGGAAGCGTTGCGCTTTGCAGAGGCGGACTCCGTCGATGATGGAGGCGTGATTCAGTTCATCGGAAATGATGGCGCATTCCTCGTCCAGAAGCGGCTCGAACACTCCGCCGTTGGCATCGAAACAAGCGGCGTAGAGGATGGTGTCCTCAGTGCCCAGAAATTCGGAGATCTTCTGTTCCAGGTCCTTGTGGATCTTCTGGGTGCCGCAGATGAAGCGGACTGAGGAAAGTCCGTAACCCCAGTCGTTCATGATGTCCTGGGCGGCTTTGACGACCTCGGGATGGTTACCCAGGCCCAGATAGTTATTGGCGCAGAAGTTCATCACTTTTTCTCCTGTGCTGACGGCGATGTTGGCACCCTGAGGGGTGGTGATGATGCGTTCTTTCTTGTACAATCCCTGCTTTTTCAACTCTTCAAACAAGTTTTGCAGATCAGTTTTCATTTTGCCAAACATGGCAAACCTCCATGTAGATTTATGTTCAATTGTTGGGACACTTTGTATGGCCTGAATTTCAGTCAATAAAAAAAAGCTCCCCGGAGGGAGCCAGATTTGGTGCAGAAGGCGGGACTCGAACCCGCACACCCGTTACAGGCACAAGATCCTTAGTCTTGCGTGTCTGCCAAATTCCACCACTTCTGCATACGGAGTTAAAGTTTATTTGGGATTTTCCGCCGGAGCCTTGGGTGTGGCGGCAGGAGCCGGTTTAGCTTTGGCGGCGGGAGCAGTGGCGGTTTCGCCGAATTTTTCTTCCAGGATCTTGGGTGGAGCGCTTTTACCGATCGCGCGCACCTGGAAAGCCAGGAAAATGCACGAGGCAACGAAGACCACACCGAGGATCTGGGTCCATTTGCGCAGGAACTTGGAAGCGCCGCTGCCGCCGAAAACGTTCATCGCCGCTCCGCCCAGATTGGCGTCGAGGCCGCCCTTGGAGGTTTGCGATAGGATCACCAAGACCAGCGCCACGCAGATAATCACGTGGATGATGAGTGCAACTGTGTATATAACCATTGTTTATGTCCTTAAATCTGTGATAAATCTTAGTTCGGATACCAATTCCGGCGGCTGGCTTTTTTGTCAACCAGAAATATCTTGTCCCTGCGGCTCAGAACGCTGCTGAGCATCGCTGCCAGCAGCAATGCGGCTCCCAGGAGGGAAGCGGCGTTTAGTTCTTCGCCGAGGAGCAGATAGCCTCCGATGAGAGCGAAAACCGCTTCTGAGCAGAGGATGACGCTGGCTGCCTGTGGCGCGACCTTCTTTTGAGCCTGGATCTGCAGGGTGAAAGCGATGCCCACGGAAAATATGCCTGCATAAAGCAAGGGCAGGGCAGCCGCCTGGATAGCAGACCCCAATCCGCCGAAATCGTATCCGCCGGGGATGAACAGCCTGCGGTAAAACACTCCAACGGCCAGGCTGCATCCTGCGCAGACGAGGTATTGGACTCGGGCCAGGTCGAGGCTGGCGTGCCGGGATGTAAGTTTGTCGATCATTTGCACATGCAGAGCCCAAAACACGGATCCGCCAAGAACCAGGAGGTTGCCAACACTGGCGTTTACCCTCTGCGTGCTATTAATGAACCACAAACCGGCCACGGCTAACAACACCGCAATGATGGCGCCCCGGCGCATTCTCTGTCCCCGCCACAACCCCAAAATCGGAACAATAACCACATAGAGCCCTGTGATGAAACCGGCGTTTCCCGCGCCAGTCCAGAGCATTCCCACTTGCTGCAGGGAAGCGGCAAAAAACAGCAGCAATCCCAAAACAAGCGGCTCCCGGCGATAGTTCTTGGAAAGTCCGGCGGGACGAGCGGCCTGAGGCATAGGTTCGGCTTTTCCCGTAAACCAGCGTCCCGCAAACTGCGCCAGCATTATGCACAGCGCCCCTAGAGCGAACCGCAGAGCATTGAAAATAAATGGATCCAGGCTCTGCATGCCCTTGCGCTGCGCCACAAAGGCGAAGCCCCAGATAGCCGCGGCGCCTAGAAGGGCCAGGTAGTTCAACATCAAGCCGGAATGAGCTGCTCTGGCAGGAATGCTAGCGGTGTTTCCGTTTACGGGTCAGGGACAAGCCCCCAAATCCTGCGATGATCGCGATGTAGAAGCCAAAATCATAAGCCCAGCCGGTGTTGTGGACCTCATACACACGGACATCGGAGTCGAAGATCTGCCAAACCAGAGAGACTGGAGCGATCCAGCCGTGCCAGATGCCTGTAAAAAAGCCCGCGGGATCTTTCTCCGTATGGCCGCTGATCCCCGGAGCGCAGGAACACAGAATGAACAGGCAGACAAACCCACAGATTAGCAAAAGCCTTTTATCGATCATCGTCGCACCTCGCACTAAGTTTTTTATGCCAGTATATCAGCAGGGGGAATAAGTCAACTGAAATTTCAGGGGCTGGCTCAACTCAGGTATGAGAGGTTTTACTTGAGCGTAACTCCCTGTCGGGATTATCCCGCAAATGCTTGCTGCGCGGACTTTAGCAATCTATTCAGGGCAGGCCTTTACACTTAGTTTAGGAAGGCCCTTGTTTCACTTCAGCGCTCTAATTTACTGGAAACAAAACTTTCCAATAACCTTGTCAAATTTTTATTTCAACCCAATTCGAAAAAATATCTTGCCAAAAATACCGGACTCTGTTTTATAGCATCAGTTTAAGTAACATGAGGTGGATATGCTCTATAATTTGCCTAATGGAAAGTCGATTGAACTGGATATGGTAAACCGGATCTCGAGGATCCGCGACCAAGGAGAAGATGCGGGATCTATAGGCTATAGAAAGATGATTTTCACCATTCACCTCAGCAACCGTGATACGGTGGAAGTCAGCGAGCAGTACCACTATTCCGACTGGTCGGACAAAAAACGCAAGCTCAACAATGTCCGGGCGGATCTGGTTGCCAAATGGAAAGCCCTAGCAGGCGGGCACGACTCCTGAGTGTTAGTTATCAATGAATGAAAACTGACGGCCCGATGCGGCCGTTTTTTATTGAGTCTGCTTCCCCGACAGGAAGGATTACTTCAACGCCAGCGAGATTATCCGCTCCACCAATTGATTAAAGCTCAGCCCGACAGTTTTTGCCGCCATGGGTGTAAGGCTCAGCGGCGTCATGCCAGGCAGAGTGTTCACTTCCAGGAAATAGGGCTTGTCGCCGTCAAAGCGGAAATCGATCCGGGCATAGCCACCAAGCCCAAAAACCTGCCACAGCCTCTCCGCGTAGGACTGGATTAGTTGGGTTGTGCTGTCGCTGACTGGTGCGGGTGCCAGATACTCCGATCTACCCGCGTTGTATTTGTTCTGATAATCGTACCAACCGCTCCGAGGCCTGATCTCGACGAGCGGCAGCGCCTGGCCGTCGAGAACGGTTGCCGTGATCTCGCGTCCCGGTATGTAAGCCTCCAAAAGGGCGCTGGATGAGTATTGCAAGGCCGTTAAAACGGCAGCCTTGAGAGTTGAGATGTCGTCCACCAGGCTGATCCCCACCGAAGATCCGCCGTCATTGGGCTTGACGATCAAGGGCAGCCCCAATTTATCCGTTATCCCGCTGTAATCGGTGGGATCGGAGTAATCGTGCAGAACGTCTCCCCGCAGGAGGATATGCTCCGCGGTGGGAACTCCTTCGGCGCTGGCCAGCAGTTTAGCCGCGTATTTATCCATGGTGAGGGCGCAGGCTTGGTGCCGGGAACCGGTGAAGCGATATCCCGCCAGATCAAGCGCGGCCTGGAGTTCGCCATTCTCGCCGGACCCGCCGTGCAAGCCGATGAACACAAGTTCCGTCTGTTCGGATGCCAGTTTTTGCAGCAGGTTCCGGAAGTCCGGCCAGTCCGCCGGATCTACTTCCGCGGCCTCGTAACCCAGTTCCCGCAAGGCTTGGGCTATGGCCGCTCCGCTGACCAGCGAGACCTTGCGTTCGGAAGAAGTGCCGCCCATCAATACTGTGACTTTATTCATTGTTCCTCGATCGATAGTTTTGGGAAGGACCGCCACATCATCCGCGGATGCGGAAAAAAATCTCCAAATTCAGCCCCAGAGCGGCTTTGAACCTTGCCACCTCGGCCACGTTGCCGCCGCAGAAATCCAGGCGGTCAAAGCGCCCGCGCAGTTGTTCCACCAGCAGCGAATAGTGCAGGGAGCTGGCGCCATTCTTCATTTCTTCGGGCAGGGTGCAGATCATGATCGAATAGCCCGTCCGGTCGGAGGATCCGCCCAGAAGCAGGTTCGAACTGGCGAGCTTGCCCTCGCGCATCAGATTGAACTGCGTCAGCAGCCCATGCTCGTGCAAGCGGACCAGCCACTGCTCGAAGCAGGAGTAGGGCAAGCCGAAACGCTGATCCTTACGCTGATGCAGGTCCTTGAGCATGCCGACGAACTCCCCGGGCAGAAACTGCTCTTCCAGGCGATAATTCAGTTTCAGAGCGCTGCGCAGGTTCTTGCGTTCGTCGCTCAGCAGCGATAGCGGTTGGGATGTGGCGTGGGTGAATGTGTAGAGCGGATGCGCCTTGAAGCCTTTGCCGGTGAAGCCCCGCACATCCTGATTATGCGGAGCGAGGTTGAAATGCGCGCGCTGATAGCGCCCTTGCAGGAATTCCGCCACTTCGCCGGAAACCTTGAGTTCATCCAGCAGATTACGGTTGGCATCGCGCCCCGCTTCCCAAAAGAACCATAAACCCTGGTAATAGGCGCTCAAAGGGCATATAAGGCGTTTGAGCCCGAGGTAGTTCCTCTCATAGAGGGGCATGATTGCCACGCAGGAATCGCCTTTGCGGCAAAGCAAATGGAAAGCTTCGGCCTGCTGGAGCGACTGGACGGCGAGCAGGTATTCCGGCTGCAGCCACAATGGCAGGGGAGACGGCAAGCCCTCAGTGGATGGGGCGCGAACGCTCAGCTCGTACATAGGCTCAGAGGTGCTTGTTCATGATGTTGAGCAGTTCCTTGAGTTGGAACGGCTTGATGATATAGTCCGTGCGGCCTTCTTCCAGGTATTGGTACACGGAATTGAGGCGGCTGTATCCGGTCATGAGCAGGCAGAACAGGTTGGGGTCTTGTTTGCGGATTTCCTTGAGCAGTTTCATCTTTCCCGGATTGTTCACCCCCTGATCGATCAGCGCCAGGCGGTATTTTCCCGGCTCCAGAAGACGCAAGGCCTGGCAGGAGTTTTCCGCCATATCCACTTGATAACCTCTGGCAGCCAGAAATTCCCCGATAACTTCGCGGAGAAGTTGGTCGTCATCCACCAGAAGTATCAAAGAACTCATCACACAGCCTTTCTCTCTTATCGCAAATCCAATATCTGCATGGTTTTGCGAGATTGCAGGGCAACGCAAGCAATCTAAAAGCCATTATCTGTCGGAACAGAAAACCGTCAACAAAAATCACCGGGCCAGGGCGGTTTTTTCCGTGTGGGGGAGAATATATTTTTGTGTTGACTGATTTTGGCTTATATTATCCGTGGTATCACCAATATTTATGAGGTACACATGAAAGGAAAAGTCAAGTGGTTTAACAAGAATAAAGGTTACGGCTTTATTATCACCGACGACAGCAAAGAGTATTTTGTCCATTGGAAGTCCATCGTGACCAATTCCCCCCGGGAATTGAAAGTGCTGGAACAGGACGAGATCGTCTCCTTTGACCTGATGGAAACAGACAAAGGCATCCAGGCGATCAACATCATCCGCGTAACACCCTGATCTGATCAGGTTTTAGTACTAACAGGGGCGGAAGCGCAGGCTTTTGCCCCAATCTTTTTTTATGGCATTTCTGCCTACTACATTGGCCGAAGCGAAAGCCCGGGGTTGGGACGAACTTGACGTGGTCATAGTTTCCGGCGACGCCTATGTGGACCATCCCAGTTTCGGCGCGGCGGTCATCGGACGCCATTTGGAAGCCGCGGGTTATCGTGTGGGGATTATTCCGCAGCCCGACTGTCAAAGGGATGAAGACTTCCTGGCCCTCGGAATTCCCCGCTTGTTTTGGGGAGTGACCGCCGGCAACATGGACTCCCTGGTCAGCAATTACACAGCCCAGCGCAAACGCAGGAATGATGACGCTTTCAGCCCCGACGGAGTGGCTGGTATGCGTCCCGACCGCGCTTCGCTGATCTATGCCAATGCCCTCAAACGCCTATCAAAGAACGTTCCCATAGTTTTGGGTGGAATCGAAGCCTCACTGCGCCGCATCGCGCACTATGATTTCTGGCAGGATAAGGTGCGGGCCAGCCTCCTGAGCGACACCAAGGCGGATTTTCTGGTCTACGGAATGGGGGAAAACGCCATCCTGAAGATCGCTGAGGGCTTGCGGAACGGCTTCAAACATGATAAGTTGCAGGACATCGCCGGCACCGTGGTTTTCAGCAGTCAAGCGCCTCCTGAGGGATCGGTGGTCCTGCCGGACAACTTCGCCTGCGCCGATAAACCCACATTTCTGAGCATGACCCGCCTCTTTGAGAAAAATTACGACCGCGGAGAGGTCTATCAAATGAACGGCGGCCGCTGGCTGAGGCACAATCCGCCCGCTGAAACGCTCAACGAAAAAGAACTGGACGCTGTTTACTCACTGCCTTATATGAGCGCGCCGCATCCACTCTACCAGGGCAAAAAGATCCCCGCCTTCGAACAGATCAAGGATTCCCTCACTTCGCACCGCGGCTGCTACGGTGGCTGCAGTTTCTGCGCCATATCAGCGCATCAGGGCAGAAGGATCAGTTCACGTTCAGCGGATTCCCTACTCAGAGAGGCCAAAATCCTGGCAGCCAAACGCGGCAAAGCCGTCACGCTGACCGATGTGGGCGGCCCCACCGCCAACATGTACCGTTCGCGCTGTTCCCGGGATTGGCCTGCGGACTGCCGCCGCCGGTCCTGCCTCTGGCCCAGGATCTGTCCTCAACTCCAGCCCGACCACCAGGCGCAATTGGATCTGCTTGAACGCTTGAGCGTGATGCCCGAAATCAATCACGTCTATATCGCCTCCGGGATCAGGCACGATCTCGCTTTGCGGTCGCCGCGCTATATCGAGGCCCTGGCTACCCAATACACCGGCGGACGCTTGAAACTCGCGCCAGAGCATAGCGTGCCGGCTGTTTTGCGCTTGATGGCCAAACCGGAGATCAGTAGTTATGAGAGCTTCGCCCGGGAGTATCTCCAAGCCTGCCAAAAGGGCGGAATCAAACGCCAGATCATACCCTACATCATCATCGGACATCCAGGGACCACCATCCAGGACGCCCTCGACCTGCGCAAATGGCTGGTCGCCAACCGCATCAAGGTTGAGCAGGTGCAGGAATTCACGCCCACTCCCATGACCATCAGCACCTGCATGTATTATACTGGATTGGATTACGAAACTGGCGCTCCCATCCACGTTCCCAAACCAGGCGAGATCCGCCGCCAGAAAGAACTCGCGCTCTGGCATCTGCATTAATAAGGGCTATCAGCATTCCAAGTTTGGACAAGCGAGGGGTATGACGCACAGATCCCGCACATGACGGTTTGAATTTCTGTAGATAAAGCGTAAGATGTTTCCTGACAGCGCCCTGAACGCTGGAACCCCAACCTCTGCCGAACCACTCCCGGACTTCCCCATGATTTGGCGGGAGGTCAGGGAGACGCAAGTCAGGAGTGGGGCATTCAGCCTCCAGCACGGAATCGGCAGACACAGGCTAGAATTTTTGATCTGAACATGGGTTAAGATTGGTTCCTTATCAAACCGAGTGGGCTAGCCCCGGAGGGCGCGTAAGATCATAGCGGTGGGTGCGAGCGAACCGGGGTCCCAGCAAAGGAGCGTAGCGAGTTTGTGGGGTGGTAAGTGAAGCCCCCCGTCAAGTGGTCCCGACGTTTTGACGGAGCCCCGGAGGGCGCGACAGATATTCGGCATACCTTTTTTTTACATAGTATGGCAGAATGGTAAGGATAGCATTGAATGGAAAGGGCATCATTTTATTGCTTACCTGGTGTCCAAGTGTGTCGCACCCTCCGGGGCTTCAATGATATCCATGTTACAGGTACGGGGGGCTTCGCTCCTTCGTCGCTCGCACCCACCGCTATGATCTGTCGCACCCTCCGGGGCTAATCATTCGGTGAGAGTTTGAGCTCACTTTAGGCATACCTCACCCATTACGTTGGATAGAGAGGATGAGAACTTATCCATCGGAACAAGAAAAAACCCGGCTCGCAGGAACCGGGTTTTATTCTATTCTGAGTAATCGCTTGTTTAGATCAGACCCTGGTCGCACATGGCATTGGCGACTTTCAGGAATCCGGCGATATTGGCGCCTTTCACGTAGTTCACAAATCCGTCGGCCTCAGTGCCATTGGTGCGGCAGGCTTCGTGGATGTTCTTCATGATGCCGTGCAGCCGGGCGTCCACTTCTTCGCGGTTCCATCCGAGGCGCATGGAGTTTTGGGTCATTTCCAAACCGCTGGTGGCGACACCGCCGGCATTGGCGGCTTTACCAGGCGCGAAGAGGACCTTGGCGTTGATGAAGGCTTCCACGGCCTTGGGTGTGCAAGGCA
Organism: Candidatus Cloacimonadota bacterium; assembly: GCA_027318475.1. Classification (GTDB taxonomy): domain Bacteria; phylum Cloacimonadota; class Cloacimonadia; order Cloacimonadales; family Cloacimonadaceae; genus Syntrophosphaera. The sequence continues at coordinate 11,893 of DAHVPC010000022.1, forward strand.
TGTTCGCGGCTTCGGTAACGCAATAGCAGCCGTTCTTGACCAGCGTTTGGGCATCGTTTTCGTCCAGTTCGTTCTGTGTGGCGCAGGGAATGGCGACGTCCACGGGGACTTCCCAGGGGCGTTTGTCCGCAAAGAACTTGGCTTTGGGGAAGCGCTCGGCATAGTCGATCACGCGGTCGTTGTTGGAAGCGCGGAGTTCCAGCAGATAATCGATCTTTTCGCCGGAAACGCCATCTTCGTCGAGGATGTAGCCATCCGGACCGGACAGGGTGACGACTTTGCCGCCGAGTTCGTTGATCTTTTGGGCGGCGCCCCAGGCCACATTGCCGAATCCGGACAGGGCGACACGGGTTCCCTTAAAGGATTTGCCTTTGGTCTTGAGCATTTCGTCGGCGAAATAGACCACGCCGAAACCTGTGGCTTCAGGCCGGATCAGGCTTCCGCCCCAGTTGATGCCTTTGCCGGTGAGCACGCCGGTGAACTGGTTAATGAGTTTTTTGTAGTAGCCGAAGAGGAAACCGATCTCACGGCCGCCAACTCCGATATCGCCAGCGGGGACGTCGGTGTCCGGGCCGATATGGCGGAAAAGCTCGGCCATGAAGGATTGGCAGAACCGCATGATCTCGGCATCGGACTTTCCTTTGGCGTCGAAATCGCTGCCGCCTTTGCCACCGCCCATCGGAAGGGTGGTGAGGCTGTTTTTGAAGATCTGCTCAAAGCCGAGGAACTTCAAAATGGAGAGGTTCACGCTGGGGTGGAAACGCAATCCGCCTTTGTAGGGGCCGATGGCGCTGTTGAACTGGACGCGGTAGCCGCGCTGGACATGCACTTCGCCCTTGTCGTCCATCCAGGGAACGCGGAACATGATGGTGCGTTCCGGCTCCACGAGGCGTTCCAATACGTTGGCTTTGACAAAACGGGGATTGTCGACATAGACATCCCAAATGGTTTCGACGACTTCTTTTACAGCCTGGAGAAATTCCGGCTGGGCCGGGTTCTTGGCTGCGACTTTGTCCATGAATTCCTGAAAGGTCATGGTTTCCTCCATCTATGTATTTTGTTTTTTTACCAAGATTTTATTATGAGGGAATGTGTCAAGTGTTTCCCTCCAGCAGTTTGGCCACTTGGGGTGCACGCAAACGATGGGCTGAGTGGAAACCCGACCCCAGGAGCGGGCGCAGGTAATACTTGAATTCATCGGTGACTCCGTTGCCCTGGGGATTGATGTAATCATCCGGCATATGGCGGGTTTTACGCGCCACATCGGAGAGCTTTTCCAATTGGTAATTCACAGAATAGAATCCGGTGCGCTGGATCGAGATGGAGCCGTCGAGGTTGTACCAGATGGCGTAATGCGCCGCGCGTTCGCCAACTTCGCGGGCTTCGCGCTGATCGACATCCGAGACGCAGCCCATGAAGGAACGCTGCAGATAGCCAAAGGTGTCGGAACGCACCCGTTTGATGCCCAGTTTGGCTTTCACGAGGTCGCCCAGGAGGTCGCCGAGCATGCCTGTGCCGGAGAGTTGGACGTTGCCATGGGCGTCGGTTTCGGAGTTTTTGGTGAGGATGGTCATCATGGGCGTGCCCTGGTCGTCCACAATTCCTTCGGAAACCGCGATCACGCATCTGCCGAGTTCGTCATAAACCCGCTTGACGTCGTTCAGGAAGCGTTCCTGGCTGAAGGGGCGTTCGGGCAGGTAGATCAGGTGGGGGCCGTCGTCGGGATACTTCTGCGCGAGCGCGGAAGCAGCGGTGAGGAACCCGGCATGGCGCCCCATTACGACTCCGATGTAGACTCCGGGCAAGGCGCGGTTGTCCAGATTGACGCCCGTGAAAGCGGAGGCGACGTAACGAGCGGCGGAACCGTAGCCGGGCGTGTGGTCGTTGAGAACGAGATCGTTGTCGATGGTCTTGGGGATGTGGATGGCGCGGAATTCATAGTCCGCCAGGCTGGCCTGTTCATTGACGATGCGCACCGTATCCGCGGAATCGTTGCCGCCGATGTAAAAGAAATAGCGGGCGTCATGGGCTTTGAGCACGCGGAAGATCTCGCGGCAGTATTTCTCGTCCGGCTTGTCCCGCGTGGAAAGCAGGGCCGAAGATGGCGTTTCCGCCACCTGTTCCAGATTGTGCGTGGTTTCCTGGGTGAGATCGATGAACTGCTCGTTCACGATTCCCTGCACACCGAACAATGCGCCGTAAACGCGGGTCACCTGGGTGAACTTGCGTGCTTCCAGCGTGACTCCCACCAGCGATTGGTTGATCACGGCGGTAGGTCCGCCGCCTTGGGCGATCACGACCTTTCCTTCCAATTTCATCTTGAACCTCCACAGGATATTTGATGCTAGGGATGGACTCCATTTAAAAGGATGGGGAATTTGTCCAGCAGAAAATACTTGCCTAAAAACAAGGCTGAAAAACATTGGCGGAGGGAGCCTTGATGAGTTATATCGTATTAGCCAGAAAATACCGTCCGCAAACCTTCACCGAAGTTTACGCGCAGGAGCACGTCACCGAGATCCTGCACAACGCGATCCTGTCCAGCCGCATCGCCCACGCCTATCTTTTTACGGGACCGCGGGGAGTGGGGAAGACCTCCATGGCGCGGATCATGGCCAAAAACCTGAACTGCGTGGAGGGGCCGACCGTTACACCCTGCAACGTCTGCCATAACTGCGTGGAGATCACGGCCGGCACTTCCACTGACGTAATCGAGATCGACGGCGCTTCCACAACGGGCGTGGACGATATCCGCGACCTGCAGAAGGAACTTCTTTACGCGCCCAGCCACTCCAAATACAAGATCTACATCATCGACGAAGTGCACATGCTCTCCAAGAACGCCTTCAACGCGCTCCTGAAAACGCTGGAAGAGCCGCCGGAAAACGTGCTGTTCATCTTTGCCACCACCGAACCCTATAAGGTGCTGCCCACGATCATTTCCCGCTGCCAGCGCTACGATTTCAAGCGCATCCCCATCGAAGCGATCGTCCGCCGGCTGAAAGAACTCACCGGGGAAGAGCAGATCGAGATCGACAACGAATCCCTGCACATGATAGCCCGCAAGGCAGACGGCAGCTTGCGCGACGCCCTCTCGCTGCTCGACCAGGTGCTTTCCTACAGTCTGAATAAAGTGACCATCGACAAGGTGCGGGAGATCTTTGGCCTGATTCCCACCCAAGTGTACTGCAATCTGCTGAAACTGATCAAGGCGCAGGACGAACCCGCCCTGCTGGCGGAATTACAGCGCATCTTCGAGCATGGTACCGACCTGCAGGATCTGGTGAACTCGATGCTGGAATTCTTGCGCTTGGTGATTTTGCGCAAATTGGGCATGGCGCCGGCTGAGGTCACGGCTGAAGAATATCCGGTTTATGACGAGATCGCCGGCCTGTTTTCCCAGACGGGTCTGATGTATATGATGAGTTTTCTGATGCACGCCAGGGGCGAGTTGAAAAGCAGCGGCAATCCCTATTTGATCCTGGAAATGCTGATGCTGAAGTTCTGCCAATTGGACGAGATCGAAGACGTGGCCAGCATTCTGGAGAGTTTGGGCAAGGGCGGAAAATCGCTTCCCCAGCGCTCGGAGGCTCCCAAACCAGCGCCACGTCAAGCCGCGCCGGTGTCTCCTGCAGAATCCCAACCCCAACCGGTGACGCGCGCTCCGGAACCCGTGAGCGCTTCGCACTTTGAATTTACGCAGGAAAACCTTGCGCAGGCGTGGGAACGCATTATCGCCAGGATCAGGTCCGTCAGCCCCGTCTCAGCGCTGGCACTGGCCAAGGCGGAGTATAGCGTTCTCGATAATTTCAAACTGAGGCTGCAACTGGCCGGAAACACCAACTATCAACAGGTGCTAGGCAATAAAGACACCCTCCAGCAAGTATTGGCCGAGGTTTTTGGCAAGCCCATCCGACTGGAGCTGGAACAACTGCAAAGCACGGCCCCCACACAAGTGGAGATCGTGCGCAAGAATCTGGACGACCTGAAAAACCTGGACGATAAGCTCGCCCGGTTTATCGAAATTACCGATTCCCGGCTCAGCCAGTAGAGTCGGAGCAGCGCAGTTCCCGATTGTGCGGGGGCGGTTGGCGCTTGACGCGCGGATTACATCTCGAGTAGTTGGGCCTGGACGTACTCGACTTTATTCAGCAAGCTGACGATCTTGTTCAACTTCCGTTTGTCGCCTTCGACCTCCAGAACGATCAGGCCGTCATTGGCGCAGACTTCTTTGGAGACTTCATGCAGTCCCAGGCGGACTTTGATGTTGCAGCCGTATTCCGTGAGAATGGACTGCACTTTCGCGGCTTCGACGCTGCGGTGGTCGATCTTAATCAGTATCACTTTGTAGATCATATCTACCTCCGGAGCAAGCGAATTCGAGGCTGGAAAATCTGTCCACAGTTTTTTGCAAACCTTTCTCCCTACCTCATACCATGGATAATCCAAGATTGTGTTTATCTTTGTAAAAGGTGATATGATAGACTGCTCACAAGTCGTTCTAGCCGGTCGTGAAAAATTCCTTGACATTAAACTCAAACTATAGAAAGTGGAATTTGGTTAAAGAGAACATCAATACAATGGAGGAAACATGAAACGATCTTTGTTGTTTATTGTCGTCCTGTTCAGCGCGGGACTTCTTTTGGGACAAACCGACATCTTTGTCGAAACCATGGGTAACCCCACTGGATGGAGCAACATCCAGCCGGTTCCCGTTTGGGAAACCAACAATCTTTTTGATAACGACTTCTTAACCATGTCCGGCACTGGCACACTTAAGAACACCTATCCATCCACAGTATCAGATTATCCCACCGCATCCGGACCCTGGAACCTACATCTGGATGACGGAGCATGGTTCCAGATCGATGGCATCAATGCTTCTGGTTACGCAAGCCTAGTTCTCTCCTTCGGTTTCAGGAAGAACCTGACAAACTTCGACGGATCCGAACTGGAGATCAGAGTTAGCCCCGACGGGCAGACCTGGACACAAATCTATATGCCACTACTGCCCACAACTTCTGCCTCCAACGGCTGGCACTACCAAGTATGCACTGGTGCCATACCCGCTTCGCCTAACCTCTCCATCCGTTTTGACGCCACAACGGTCAATGGCACTTGGGGCGAAACACACTGCCGCATCGATGACATCAGACTCACAGGGGACGGCACCGTGCCCGTGGAACTGTCTTCCTTCACGGCGACTCTCACAGTGGACAATTTCGTTAACTTAAAGTGGATCAGCCAATCCGAAACTGCCCTGGCGGGATACTATATCTACCGCTCCCAGAACCCCATCTTCAGCGATGCCCTTCTGATGAGCCCCCTAATTTCCGCCACCAATAGTTCCAGCCAGCAGATCTACAACTATACGGATTCCGAGCTCTTCTCCAACGGCAACTACTATTACTGGCTGCAAAGCGCGGACCTGGATGGCAGCAGTACCTGCTTTGGCCCTGTAAACGTATTCTACAACGCTCAGAATATCTATTCCATACCAGAGATCCCCACCGTTACGAAATTGGGAGCAGCCTACCCCAATCCCTTCAACCCGTTGGTCTTCATTCCATACAGCCTGGCTCAGGATGCGGGAGTCAACATCAGCATCTTCAACAATCGCGGTCAGCTGCAGCGTCAATTCGAACTCGGACTCAGGGAATCCGGAAGCTATCAACTGGCTTGGGACGGCACCGACATGCTTGGCCAGCCTGCTGCCAGCGGAGTGTATTATATCGTGATGAACGCTGGGGGAAAGAGCTTCACCGGTAAAGCCATCTTGATGAAATAACGCCTGAATCCACCCACCCAGTTGTTTGGACCCGGCAACAAGCCGGGTCTTTTTTCCGGCATGTGCTATATACTGGCGAAACTTCTTGACAGAAAACAGCAGTTCGACTATAATGATATTAGATCTAAGTGTATAATACCCTACCAGGAGGAACGATGAAAAAAGCAATATTGGCAATAGCTCTTTTAGCCATGATTGGAGCGTTGTTTGCGTTTGTGCCCATGGGCACGTTTCCCCAGTTCTACTCTCAGAATTTCGATACTTTAATCTCATCCGGAAACATGCCATGGGTGAATGATACGACGCTGCCAGACTGGTTCGCGGAAAGATCTGGCGCCAGTCCCACTACTTTCAATATTCAGGCGGATGATGGTACCACTGCCACCAACATCCTCTTTTCCTACGGCACTGTAAACTCAACGGAGCGTGCGCTGGGTACCCGCGGCGGACGTGATTTCGCCTATGGCGTGTTGCTGGGCAATGTTTCGCCCTATACCATCACCGACCTGACTGTCACATATTTCGGCGAACAGTGGCGGGATAGCGACGCTCAAGCCCAAACGGTCCGTTTCGCTTATCAAAAATCAGGATCGCCTATTGCGGCAATGGATCCCGATGATTTCACTAACTGGACCACCTTTCCGTCCCTGGATTTCACCAGCCCGCAATACACTTCCTGGAGCGGTCCGATTGACGGCAACCTGCCTGCCAACCGAGTCATGAAGACCGCGAACATCTCTGGATTGAATCTACTGCCCGGCCAGTTCATCATGCTGAAATGGGACGATCCCAACTACGGCGGCAACGACCACGATCTGGGTATCGACAACGTGGAGATCATGTGGCATTTCGGCCAGCAGGTGCCTGTGGAACTCAGTTACTTCACCGCCACCATATCTTCTGAAAACTTCGTCAACCTAACCTGGATCAGCCAGTCCGAAACGGATATGCTGGGATACTATGTCTTCCGTTCCGAAGATACCGAAGTGGCCAACGCCCAGATCATCAGCCCGCTTATAAATGCCACAAACACAGGCACGGAGCAAAGATACACCTACACAGATAGCGAACTGACCTCCCACGGTTATTACTACTACTGGCTGCAAAGCCTGGAATTGGACGGCTCCGACGAATTCCATGGTCCAGTGGGCGCTTACTATAACGCGCTCAACGAGTATTCGACGCCGGAAGTTCCAATGCGAACGGAACTCCGGGCTGCCTATCCCAATCCCTTCAATCCCCAAGTGTTCATTCCCTACAGCCTAGTCGACAATCTGCCTGTCAACATCCGCATCTTCAATTCTCGCGGCCAGTTGCAACATGAATTCAATCCCGGTGTTCAGGCACGCGGAAGCTACCAGATCGCTTGGGACGGAACGGATACGAGCGGCCAGCCAGCCTCCAGCGGTGTGTATTACATCGTGATGAGCGCCGGCAAGGATGTGCTGACCCGCAAAGCGGTTCTGCTCAAATAACCATACAAAGCACAGACATGAATGAGATCCGGCTGCAACCGGGTCTCTTTTTTGTTCAGCCTGGAGTCTGGCATTCGGACTCTGCTTACGCCATTGCAGATCCTGAGGGGAATTGCGGATACGCGTAGGGGGTTTCCATCCGATAAGGAGGCCGTATCGAGCGTCGATTGCAGCCCCAGTATTCCAGACTGCAGAAAAATCGGTTGACATTTCCTCAATCCAGAATCTGATGCTTTGCATCATATAATTGGGAGTATCGACATGAAAAATATGGGAAGCGTTTTGGCCTTGCTGGGTGGGGTCATCGTGACCGTCGCCGGAGTTCTGGCGATGTTCAAGGAAGACGTCAGATTGGTCTGGAACATGGAATTTTCCACCATTCAGGGCTTCGTGGTCGTGGCGGTGGTGCTGGCGATTATGATCATCATCCTGGGTTTTCTATCCTTCACCACCAAGCACCGCCTGCTGGGCATCATCATTCTGGCCGCTTCCTTCGCGGGAATTGTGGTGGGCAGCACTTTCACCGACATCGCCATGCTCTTCAGCGTGTGCGGCGGCATCCTGCTGTTCACGGTCCCGGATAAAAAAACCGTTACGCCCAAAACCCCCGTTCAAAACAAGCCTGTCCGCCCGCTCTGAAAGAAACGCCCCTCCGGATGCCTATTCCGCCAGTCGGAAGCTCCAATTGATGGCGGCGTAATCTGACGCGTGTTTGTCGTACACGCTTTCCTCTGCCAGATAGGAAAGGAAGATCAGGTTGCCGCCGTTTTTCACGATCACGCTGTCCATCTTCATATAGATGAGATCCAGGATGGAGATCTTGAGGTTCAGGTGCAGGGCAGGAATCTCGTTCAGAGTGGTGTTGCCGCTCTCCAGCACTTCGAGGGAAGCCAGTCCGATATCTTCAAGTTGCGCGTGGATCATCTCCAATGCCTCGTCCACGCTGAGGTCCAGTTCACCCATCCGCTCTTCCGCCGCCAGCGATTCCGCGATCGCGCTGAACACCACCGGCATTTCCTCATCCAGGATGGTGAGCGTGAGCAGGGGGCCGATATCCAGTTGGTTTTCCCAAGCCTCGGAATAGTCCAGGCTGAAGCCAAACTCCTCACTCGTATATGTGTTCAGCCCTTCGGCAACCAGAGGCAAGGCCAACACCATCATCACCAAAGCGATAAGCCATGATTTTCTCATCAAATCTCCCTTAGGATCGAAACCGATCTAAACTCAATACTCCGCTGCCCTGGGAATCCCTCAGATAGATCTGCTCAATCGGCTTTGCCGGCTTGCTTGGACCAGCTGTCTTTCAGCGTCACGATGCGGTTGAATACCGGTTTATCGGGGGCGGAGTCGTCGTCAGCGCAGAAGTAACCCAGCCGCATGAATTGGAAGCGTTCGCCAGGCGAAACCTTGGCCAGCGAGGGTTCCAGACGCGCCGTGGTGGTCACTTTGAGGGATTCCGGATTCAGATAGTCCAGGAAATCCTTCCCCTCTTCCATGGCGTTGAAATCCGCCAGCGTGAAGAGCTGGTCGTACAAGCGCAGTTCTGCTCCGATGGAATGCGCCGCGCTCACCCAATGAATGGTGCCTTTCACTTTCCTGCCGTCGGCCGTTCCCCCACCGCGTGAAGCGGGATCGTGCGCGCAGATCAATTCTGTGATCTTGCCGGATTCGTCTTTGACCACTTCCTTGCAGGTGACGTAGTAGGCGTGCTTGAGGCGGACCTCGGCGCCCGGAGCGAGGCGGAACCAGCCTTTGGGCGGAGTCTCCGAGAAGTCTTCGCGTTCGATGTAGAGTTCGCGGGAAAATGGTATCAAACGCTTGCCGGCTGCGGGATCCTCGGGGTTGTTATCCGCTTCCAGCTCCTCCACCTTGTTTTCGGGATAGTCGCTGATGGTCAGTTTTACGGGGTCCAGGACTGCCATGACCCTCGGCGCGCGCTTGTTGAGGTCTTCGCGCACGCAGAATTGCAGGAGTTCGAAATCCACGATGGAATTGCCTTTGGCGACTCCGATCCGGTCGGCGAATTCGCGCAGCGCTTCCGGGGAAAAACCTCTTCGCCGCATTCCGGCGATGGTGGGCATGCGCGGATCGTCCCAACCGCTCACCACGCCTGTCTTGACCAGTTGCAGCAGCAGGCGCTTGCTCATTACGGTATAGCTCAGATTCAACCTGGCGAATTCGATCTGTTGGGGATGGCAAGGCACGGGCAGTTGATCCAGAAACCAGTCGTAGAGCGGCCTGTGGTCCTCGAATTCCAGAGTGCAGATAGAGTGCGTGATCCCTTCCAGCGCGTCGGAAATGCAATGCGTGTAATCATACATGGGATAGATCACCCATTTGTCGCCGGTGCGGTGGTGTTCGGCCTTTTTGATGCGGTAGATCACGGGATCGCGCATGTTCAGGTTGGGCGAAGCCATGTCGATCCTGGCGCGCAGGGATTTCGACCCTTCTTCGAACTCGCCGTCCCGCATCCGGCGGAAGAGGTCCAGGTTTTCCTCAGCCGGGCGGTCGCGATAGGGGCTGTTCTGGCCGGGTTCGGTCAGCGTTCCGCGATGGGCGCGGATTTCCTCTTGCGTGAGGTCGCAAACGTAGGCCTTGCCTTCCATGATCAGCAATTCGGCGTAGTCGTAAAGGCGGTCGAAATAGTCAGAGGCGTAAAAAAGTTTGTCCTGCCAGTCGAAGCCCAGCCAGCGGATGTCCGCCATGATGGAATCGACGTATTCCACGTCCTCCTTCACCGGGTTCGTGTCGTCGAAACGCAGGTGGCAGATGCCGTTGTAATCCCTGGCCAGGCCGAAGTTCAGGCAGATGCTCTTGGCGTGGCCGATGTGCAAATAGCCGTTCGGCTCAGGCGGAAAGCGGGTTACGACCTTCTTGTGTTTGCCATTTTCCAGGTCCTTGTCGATGATCGAGCGGATGAAATTGGAAACCGCCGCTTTGTCGTTTGATTCGTTTCCCATGTTCGCTTTTTTCCTTGGTGACTGATTTCTTGCTCCATTTTTACGAGGCGCCCCTCCAGTCAAGAGATATCCTGCGCCCCGGTCCCGCTTTCTCCAATTCTGCCTGTGGAAATGTTTCCATTGCAAAAACGGAGCCGAAGCCACAATCCCCTTGACATCCTTGCGGACGCTACGCGAATGAACCGCCAGACTGTCAATTTCTGATAAAATGAGGTTTAACGATGAACAAATGGTTCGCTCTCCTGGGTTTTGCTTTGCTGCTGCTACAGCTTGCGGCAAAGAGCCCTTATGTGTTTGAAACATTGCCCATGCCGGACGGACGTCTGGCGGACAGGGTCACGGTGCCGGGAATTCCCGTTGCTCAAAGGGTTCCCGGTCCTCCGGCGAGTTTCACGCGCTCTACGGTGCTGCTCGGCGGAGTGCCCGCTTTCGACTGGAGTTACGGCTGCTCCGCCACTTCCGCCGCCATGCTGGCCGCCTATTACGACCGCGGTTTGTTCAGCCACGTTTACACAGGACCAGCAGGTGGTGGCGTGATGCCGCTCAACAACAGCGCCTGGGGTCCCGGCGAATGCCCGCTCAGCGCCACGCACATGGGTTACGACGGCCTTGCTTCGCCGGGACACGTAGACCGTTTCTGGACGAACAGCGGCGGCGAAGATCCTTTCGGGACGGGCGATCCCACCGGCACCTACTTTGGCTGCACCGCCGATTACATGGGAACGAACCAGCAGTGGTGGGGCAATGGCGACGGCTCGACCACCTTCGCCTATTACGTGGATGGCTCGCCGCTTTACGATCCCGGCGACGGCTTGGAAGGCCCGCCTTATTTCCGGGACGGCATCCATGGCCTGAAACTGTTCTTCGAATCCCGCGGCTATGCCGTGAGCGCCAATTACAACCAGTACATCTACGGCTGGAACGGCAACGCCAACGGCTACACCTACGCCCAATTCAAGGTTTCGATCGATTCCGGAATCCCCGTGCTGATCCAGATCGAAGGCCACACCATGCTGGGAATCGGCTACGAAAGCGCGTCCGACACCATTTACGTGCTCAACACCTGGGATTATTCCATCCACACGATGGCCTGGGGCGGCATCTACAGCGGCATGGCGCATTATGGTGTGGGCGTTTTGCAATTGATTCCGCCGCCGCTTATCAACATCAACGGCGCTTCCCTTTCTGCCGCGCTGCTGCCCGGGGCGGAAACCACCCAAAGCTTCCAGATCGTCAACTCCGGCACCGGCCCGCTATACTACGATCTCGTGCAGGTGGAATTGCGCGGAGCGGAGGCGGACAGCGGCTGCAAACCCTTGCCTGTGGCGGATGGACGCAGCATCGCCGGAAGCGCGCTGGCTCTGGATGCCTCGGCCTATTTGCCCGGAACGACGCTGGATTGGAACTTCACGCTCTATAATGCCAGCACCGACGACGAATGGCTGAAATACCTCTACGTGACCTTCCCGGCTGGCGTCGTGGTCAACAGCGCCTCCAATTTTACGGGCGGAGGCGGGGGAGACCTGATCCCCGATCCCTCCAGCGGAAACGGCGTCACGATCTGTTGGGGCGTGGCGGATCCCAGCGGTTGGGGTGTGGTTTATCCAGGCAATACGGCGTCCGCCACGGTTAATGTGACCATCCTGCCTTCCTTTACCGGCGATCTGGCGCTATCGTATCAGATCAATGGCGACGTTTACGGAGCCGATCCGCACGTTGTTACAGGCGCGGTCACGCTCACCCAAACGCCCTGGCCCATCGCCTGGTTTCACGCCCTGCCTGCCAATGGAACCGTCGCCCCCGGATCCAGCCAGGCAGTTACGGGTTATTTCTCCGCGGCAGGCCTCGCTCCCGGCACCTATCACGCGCGGCTGACGGTGAACGCCAACGATCCCTGGAATCCAGCCCAGACGGTGGATGTGACGCTGGATGTGCTGGCTGGGGACGCGCCCCAGATCACGGAAATCTATCGCTCAGCAAGCGGCACCACGCTCTCCTGGCAGGCCCTGCCTGGCGCCAGCGGCTACAAGGTCTATCGTTCCACATCTCCCGGCGGCGCTTTTTCCTTGTTGAATTCCACAACCGCGAGCACATATCAGGATCCCTCAAATCTTCCCTCCGCCTTTTATCGCGTCACCGCGGAATACTGAGTACGCCTGCGCCATCCTGAATCCAGGCTGGGTGAAGGGGCAAAAGGGGAACAGACGAAGAGGGAAAGGTGTAAAGGTGGAAAGGTGGAAGGGTGGAAAGGTGGAAAAGACTGGATCCCGGGTAACACTGCGTGGTCCCGGGATGACATCGGCGGGGTTGGAGGAAAGGCTTAGATAGTAAGATGCGGTGTCATCCCGGACGCCGGGGACCCACGGAGTGGGATGGCGAGCCGGGATCCAGTCTTTAGGATGCCAAATCAGACCTTCTCCCTGCAAAGACAACGTGGGAATTGATAGCAAAAGACTGGATCCCGGGTCAAGCCCGGGATGACAGCGGTGTGGCTTGCGATACCATAGTCCAAACCTGGCGCAGCCCCTTACCCCCATTCCCCCTTTCCACCTGTTAACCTGTTCACCCCTTCTCGGCCAAAAAAAGCCCGAAACGCAATGTCCGGGCCTTTTACCTGGGTGGGGTTGGCGCCGCTTACGCCTCTTGGGCCAGTTGGAGCGCCTTTTCGGGCGGGATTCCGATCAAATCGAGGATCAGCCGGAGAAGAATGAGCACCACCAGTTCATAAAACTTCTGCTCATCTTCCTCAGCAACAAAAGGAATGTCAACAGCCTGATTAACACGCTCAGCCAGGAGCGCAGCGATTTGCTTGAGTAACGTTTCATTCATATTTCCCTCCGGGGGTGAATGGGTTTGTGGGTTAACGGTTACTGGGTGATTAGTGAAAGGGCGAAAGGGCGAAAGGGCAAGAGGGATCGTTTTCGCGGGACTGGGGTACGAAGTGTTCGAGCCTTGCGCAGCCCCTTTAGCCCCTTTGCCCTCTTGCCCGCTTCAGGTGTTACACCCTTTCACCAAAGGTAGTAGCGGACTGCGTCCGCACCCTTCCACCCTTTCACGTTGTTCTTTAGAACACGCCGGTCAGGTCGTCATAGACGCTGATCGCGGGCAACATCCCGTTGTCGATGCAGTTCTTCACGGTGTTGATGGTGGCGCCCAGGGTGTCCACGTCCTCGTCGTTGACGCTTGCCAGGTCCACCGTCTCGGGGTTGGCGTCCTGCCAGGCGTACATCGCCTTGATGAACAGCGCGTACGAATTGGGCGGCCACTCCGTCTTGGGCACGTTCTGGGTGGCGTTGCGCTGGGCGTAGGTCTTGAAGTCGTCCCGGTAGTCCTGGGACGCGCTCAGCCACAGGTCGCGCAGGTTGCTGCCCACGGTTCCCAGCAGCGCGTTGTTGGCGTTCAGCGTGGGATACACATACTGCCTGCCGATGCAGAGCTGGTCGTCGCGATAGGATCCATACACCATCTCGTCGATCGTTCCAGAATAGGTCTGGATGCCGTACTTGAATTTGACCTTCATGATAGAAAGCCCTCCTTGTTGTTATTGAGGGGAACAGGTTAACAGAAGAACAGTGGAACAGTGCGGACGCAGTCCGCTACTACCTTTACAGGGGGTTCGCTGCCGCGCCCTCCGTTCATCTGTTCATCTTTTCATCTGTTCAACCATCTCCCTCTATGTATAGTGGGCGACGGTTTGGCCTTTTTCGGGAAAAATATCGCACAGCTTACACAGATTCCGCAGCTTAAATCCATTGCCAGATACTTTGCCGAGTTCCCCCTTTCATCTGTTCATCTGTTCATCTCTTTCCCCCGGAAACCCCTTGACAGATTACCCGCCCCACCTACAGTGGCGCCATCTAACTATCTTTTATATCAAGGAGATACACTATGTTTGCCCCTACTGGAAACACTGCCGATATGAGCTCCGTTTTGCGTGAGTTTTTGGCCCGCCACAGCCGGATGAGCGGCGCCCGGCTGCTTGATATGCTCATCCACGAGCCCAATACCCCCATCGATGTGCTGGAACTGGCCCTGCGCCTCGACCACCAAGCCCCGGAGCAATTGCCCTTCCTGGCTTTGCTGGCCTCCGCCTATGCCGATATCCCCGCCCTGGATAGGCTTGCCGTCTGCCAATACCGCCAGCGCCTGGCGCAACTCCTCGAACTCAAAGAGCGCCTGCTACTCGAAAATCCAGATACCGACACCACCGAACTGGATTGGGAACTGAACTTCCTCGCCCGCGAATTGCGCTGGGCCACCACCTCACGCGGCGCCATCAAAAACCTCAATCCGGACAAAAAGAAAGCCCTCGACCGCTTCCGGATCGCCGTCAAACGCCTCCTGGCCGCAGCCGAAACGGAAAACCCCGCCCTGGCCCGTTACATCCGCCGCCATCTGCGCTGCGGAAAGGCCTTTGTCTGGAGAGCGGAACCTTGACCGGGGGTGGGGGAAGTCCCGTCGCCACAGAGTCCGCCGACTCTGTCGGCCCGGATGTCCACAGCCCGATCCATAGCGCTCGAGTTAGAGTGGATATCATTGGCCCGCCAAGTTTGCAAGGGAGCGAATATAGGCCCATGTTCAATTAGAGTGGGCGGAAGCGCTGCCTTCCCAGCCTGCGCGGAATGGCAATCAGCTGATCCTGCCGATCCGCCCTACATGGACTTTAGCCTTATTCTGCCCAAGCTATGGTGACGGCGATGGGAGGCAAATGTCAAGGGAAAAATGAGCTTAACGGGCCAACGGGTTAGCGGGCTGGCAGGCCAGCGTGGCAAATTTTGCTTGACAAGTCTACGCTCTCAATTAGTTTGTCACACAAACAAGTCTATAGATAAGGAGACAACATGCAGAAAGATCTCTTGGACCAAGTGCAGAATGATGTCAGGAAAGAGCAAAAGCAGCAGGATGGCGTACCCCAGATCGCCGCCGGTTTTTTCCTGATCGCTACGATGCTGCTGATGCTGCGCGGCCAGGGCAACCTGATGCCGGTCTTCATCCCCCTCATCCCCATACTGATGGAAGGTTTGCGCAAACGCTTCACCTATCCGCGGATCGGCTATGCCGAGTTGCCACAGCCACGGCGCCAACGCCAGTTGATGATCCTGGTGGTCGCGGGACTGCTTGTCCTCGGCCTGTTGCTATTCTTTCTGTCTCGCGGAAAGGCCTTGGGGCAGCTGGATGTGAGAACGCTCAGGCCGGGCTTTTTGATCGTGATCGGCTTTGTGGTGGCAGCGCTGCTGGTTTACCGTTACCGGAAAGAGCGCGACAGCCGTATGCTCTGGTATCTGGCTTGCATCCTGCTCCTGCTGGCTGCCATCTTCATCTTCCATCTTCCCAGAAGGACGGTCCTGTACATCGGGTTAGGATTCGGGATCCTGAACCTCGTTTACGGGATTGTGGCGCTGATCGCCTTCATCCGGCGCTATCCGGTGCTTTCCGATGAACAGTGAGGAAACCTTAACCGGCGAGTCCGGGATCGAGGAGATCGACCGCATCATCCACGAACCGGCCCGGTTGAACATCATGCTCTACCTGTATGTGGTGGAGAAGGCGGATTTCACTTTCCTGGTCCGCAAGACAGGCCTGACCCGCGGAAACCTCAGCGTACACCTGCAAAAACTGGAGCAGAACGGTTACGTGGAGATCCTGAAGGAATTCCAGCAGCGCAAGCCCCACACGCTCGTCCGCCTCACCCAGCGCGGCCGCGACGCCTTCGACAGTTACCGGGAGCGGATTTTGGCGATCCTGGGCGGGACCGTTCCCTCCCCCTAAGCCCGGCCAGCTTTTCAGGGCGCTGACAAGGGCCAGGCCGGCGACGCTGACTGTGCTCGCCAGGTTCTGCCAGCCGCCTGGCCAAAGCCGAAACGTAAAACCCCGCCCTGGCCCAATTCATCCGCCGCCACCTGCGCTGCGGAAAGGCCCTTGTCTGTAAAGCAGGCTTCACCTGAGCACCCACCAACCCAAGAAAAGCCTTGACACATTTCTCCAACCGCTCAATCCTTGTTCAATTTGAATTTCATGTCATATCTGGAGGAAAAATGAAAGGTATGAGAGGGACGATCCTAAATACTTATTTGTTGTCTACCATCTCAAAATTCCTTATTAAAAGATTCGTTGGAAGTTTCCAAGTATGAAAAAGACCCTTAGAACCTTAAGAAATAATTTCATGGAATATTCAGCCTGGGTAGGTGTATATATTGGTGGTCTTTTCTGGCTTTCAAATCTATGGAACAAATGGTATTACTATCAGAGCCCCTTTATGAGCCATTCTTTGGGAATCGTGATTTTAGCGCTATTCGTGAACACAATGTTTTGGCAGATAGGCGACAAGGCAGATAAAGAAGAAAAACAGGACCATAGAGCCATCAGATCCTTTATTCACGTAGTGTTACTTGGGTCAATGTTGTTTTATGTCAGCTA
>DAHVPC010000230.1 GCA_027318475.1 Candidatus Cloacimonadota bacterium
TGGTTCCCTATATGTAAAATTCCACCTAGGAGACATCATGCCCTATAATCTGAAAAACCGCCATTTCCTCACCCTGATGGACTTCACGCCGCAGGAGATCAATTTTCTGCTGGATCTTTCCCTTGACCTCAAGAAAGCCAAATACGCCGGCACCGAGCAACCCCGCCTGAAAGGGAAAAACATCGCCCTCATCTTTGAAAAGGACAGCACCCGCACCCGCTGCGCCTTCGAAGTCGCCGCTTTGGACCAGGGCGCGCACGTTACCTATCTTAGCCCCACAGGCAGCCAGATGGGTAAAAAGGAATCGATTGCCGACACCGCCAGGGTTCTGGGCAGAATGTACGACGGCATCGAATACCGCGGCTATGGCCAGGAAATCGTGGAAGAACTGGCCCAATACGCTGGTGTGCCTGTCTGGAACGGCCTCACCACCGAAGACCATCCCACGCAGGTTCTGGCGGATTTCCTCACCGCGAAGGAGCACCTGAACAAGCCTCTCAACGAAATGGTTTTCGTTTACTCCGGCGACGGACGCAACAATGTCGCCAACGCCCTGATGATCGGCGCTGCCAAGA
>DAHVPC010000231.1 GCA_027318475.1 Candidatus Cloacimonadota bacterium
CGATATGCAGGAGCTTACGCATAGCAGCAATAATTACCTGCAAGGACGCTTACCTCGGGCGAGCAAGCGGCTGCAGAAAGCCATAATTACCGCATTGTAGCGTTTGGCGGTGAGTGCCGGCATGTACAAGGCTTTTCGCAGGAGCACATTGCCGGTCTTCGCAATAGGGCTTTTCCCGGCCCACTGGGCAGACTGTCGGATGCGTGGATTGAGCCCTGCATAAGCGACCAATTGTTTTGCTGAGCAGAATCGCTCAAAGGGACTGATGAACGCCAGTAAGGTGGCAGTGGTATTTTCGCCAATGCCGGGATGTGTATTCCGGCCGCATTCGGTCACTGATTCCACGGCCATGCGGCCACCCCTGGGGCAGGAGCGACGTTGGGTAGTTTTGTTCATCATGACCTCTTTTGCGGAGCAAAAAGGTTTTTGTGGAGCGACTATCCATGCGCAAGATTCGAGAAGTATTGCGATTGAAGTACGAGGCAGGACTATCTGCCAGGGCGATCGCCCGCAGCGTCAACGCCGGCAGGACAACGGTGCAGGAATACCTTCAGCGTTTTGCGGCGAGCGG
>DAHVPC010000232.1 GCA_027318475.1 Candidatus Cloacimonadota bacterium
TAGTATCCTAACACATGTATGGAAAGCCCGGATCGCTCCGGGCTTTTTTTGTGCCTGGAAAGGTGCGGGCAAGCTTGATCCCGAACCGGCATTGGGAGTTCAAGTGGCCTGCGCAATCTTCCCCGTTTGGAGTTCAAGCGGCCTGTATGATTTATCCGCAGACGCCAACTGTCTGAGCCGCTTGGACTTCAAACAGCTGCAACAGATTGGCGCACAAGGATACACTACGTATTGAGTCCAATCCTGCTGTTTGAAGTTCAAACCGCTGATGCAGCCTACGTTTAGGAAACAATCAAGGAAGCGGTTTGAACTCCAAACTCACTCCTGCGCACACTCCAGAGCCGATCAGTCAAGCTACTGATTCTACCTTTCGCTCCCGATATCACTGCGGCATCATTGCGCCGTGATTACGGGCTTCACCCGCAATGAGCGCGCAATTACGGCGCAATGGACACGGGAGCGAGGACTGTATCCCGCGGTGATTGGTGCCGGCTCTCCTTCAGAACCATTCATATCGGGTCCCAGAAATTCGCCCAATACACCCCAACTAAGTAACGTTTGGAGTT
>DAHVPC010000233.1 GCA_027318475.1 Candidatus Cloacimonadota bacterium
ACTCCCCTTTTTTGTCAACGCAAAAAGGAGGCTAAGGTGCTTTAGGAACTGGGGTGGCATTTCTGCCGGCTGGAAAGTTCTGATTCTTAAAGACTCAGAGGGAGGAGCAGCGCCGCCTCCACGGAGCACGGAGTCCTCTGCAAAAGGCAACTGCGCCCCCGCTGTCGTTCAGGATATCGCTTGCCCGACGAGCATCGATCAAATCCTAACATGCCGCTTTTCCGCCCATTTAGTAGAGCTTTTCAGACCACGCCCCCGTGGGTTGCTGTCAATCACTTGTCAATCACTAGTCAATCAAGCGTCAATAATTGAGAAGTGATTGACTAGTGATTGACTAGTGATTGACGCTTGATAACGGGGGCGTTACGATTAAGGCGTTGTAAAACTGTGGGTTAGGGCAATGTTCTGTCGATGGGGGTAAATGCCTTGGATGTATCCTTAGGTTATTGCGCTAGAGCGCAAGGTCACTGGAGCGAAGTTACCAGTGAAGATTACGCCAGTTTTCGCGTCAGTTGGACAGGCCTCTTTCAGCGGAGCGGACGAAATCCACGAAGATT
>DAHVPC010000234.1 GCA_027318475.1 Candidatus Cloacimonadota bacterium
CTCTTACTGTCGTCGGATTTCGGTGTCAAGCTCTTGATCCCGTTCTGAACCTGCTGGAGGACGTTCTTCAGTTCGCGTTCGAGACCGCCAAGAGTATCCACGACGTATCGGTCAGCTTCCTGTTGGGTTTGTAGTGATTCCTTGCGAGCCAGCTCAGAGAGTTGTTCAATCTTTGCCTGCGCGGTCTGGTAGACTTCGGATTTCTCCACCATCTTCTCGCTTTTTTCGCGTGCAAGGGCAACGGTGCGGTTGGCTTCTTCTTGAGCCTGCGCCAAAACTCTGTCGCGATTTGCCAGCAATTGTTGGGATTTCTTGATTTCTTCGGGGATCGACACCCGCATCTGGTCGATCAGATCAAGCATCCGGTCCTCGTCCACGATGACGCTATGGGTAAACCAGATAGGCCTGCTTTCATTGAATAATTCTTCCAAACGATCTACAAGATGCAAAATGTCCATTCCATCCTCCGCACAGTTTCAGTTCAAAAAATGTTGCAATATTCAGGCCAAAGGTCAATCAATCCCGCAATGAGGTAACATGCATGTTTTGTTGGTTA
>DAHVPC010000235.1 GCA_027318475.1 Candidatus Cloacimonadota bacterium
ATGTAATCCACGTCGTAGAAGGTGGTGCGGATGTTGTAATCCGAATCCGGATCCGAGGTGGCATACACGATGCCGTTGGCGAAATTGCCGGTCGGAGCGTTGAAAGATACGCCCAAGACCTGGATAACGCGGGATTCGTAGGTCTCGAAAGAGTTCACCAATTGGTCGTAGGTCGCCACGACCGGAGTGATCACGTTGCCGGTGGAGCTGGCAGGAGGAGTGTTGGCTGTGGGCGTAAATTGCAGCATGCCGCCGAACTCGCTGATCTTGCCGGAAATGCCTGTGATGCCGTCGCCCACGTTATAGACTGTTGTGATGACGCCGAATTGGTCATCTATAAGGATGCCCGCTCCGGAATCCTGCACGAATTTCTGGTTGCGGAAGGTTTGCTTGAAGGTCAGGACCACTTGGCCGGAAACCGTATAGACCGTTGTTCCATCTGCGGGTTGGGCGCGCAGCGCGGTCAGGTTCGCCACTGTGACAGGGAAAGAATACACTGCCGTCGCCACAATGCTGTTGGTCATCCCTGTGGCTGTGGCAATGGCTTTCAAGGT
>DAHVPC010000236.1 GCA_027318475.1 Candidatus Cloacimonadota bacterium
CTGTCTCTTCCGGATCGAAGTCCATAACTGTGTTGCCTTCGTCGATCTTGCCGATCCGGTTGGTGGTTTTGGTCAGATAAAAAATCTGTTCGGCAACGGTGGTCTTGCCCGCTCCGCTGGATCCCATGAACAGGAGATTGCGCAGTTTTTTCAGGTTGTATTCTTTCATTTCATCCTCAAAGCCAGATCCGTAAATCTGCTTAAATGCTAGTTCTATGTGCAAATCAGAACTTGTTTAGCCAATTTTTCCCAGAGCCCTCTATTGTCAATGGCTTTTTTCGTTCAGACTGCTTCGCGCTGGTGGTCAACATTCCACCTTCGCAGGCGCAACGTGGCTTATTCAACTAAATGGCGTCTGGAAGAGAAAGACCTTGACATATTGGGTCGGATAGGGAAAAAAGGACATAAATACCATTAAATCTGGTTTGGAGATGATAACCACCTCTGCCAGCAGCCATTTACATGCATTTACGACATGGGCTGAGTGGTAAGAAAACGACAAGAGGAGACCCCAACATGAAACTCCAAGTCTTTATCATCCTATCCTTGCT
>DAHVPC010000237.1 GCA_027318475.1 Candidatus Cloacimonadota bacterium
AGGCAAGCCAGAAGAATTACTTTCATTGTTCCTCCCTGAGAGTCTGAAGAATTGCGCGTGCATCCTGGCATGCCATTCCATGTTGCGGGCGTCTCAATTATATGTCAAGTTAATTCTGGCCATGGCTAGGTATTTTTCCGGTCCCGCAACCTTAACCATTACGGTGTCACTGCGCGCTCATTACGGGCATAGCGCGCAATGAGCGCGCAATAACCCCGTAATGATCGTGGGAGCCGGATGAGGCGCAGTCATCCCGGACGCCGGGGTTCCCGCGCATCGGGGTGGCAGATCCGGGATCCAGTCTTTTCCCAAAGATGGCAGATACACCCAAAGGAGCAGTGGTGAAATGCGGGAGTTGATGAAATGGTGGCAGGTAACATATAAAAAGGGACAAGTGGAAAAGACTGGATCCCGGGTAGTTCACCCCAACTGTCAACAAATTGTCAGATGGGGACCCCGAGAGTCCGGTATGACACGCATACTCCGGGGCTTATCCTCTCAGATTGCACTAAAGATTGCTTGAACTCGAGCCAAAAGATC
>DAHVPC010000238.1 GCA_027318475.1 Candidatus Cloacimonadota bacterium
CATCGATGGCCCCACCAATGACGGGCTCTGGTATGTGTGGTTCATCGACGACATCTACATCGGCAACGCCGCCACCTCCGTCCAATTCCCCGCCTCCGAACTGACCACGCTTTCAGCCGGAGCGGGAACCGCGGGCTTTGGCGCCACAGTGGCCGCAACAGCGCCTTCGCGCAGGCTGGAACTGGGTTGGGCGCGCGGCGAACCCCGCCTGCCTTATCCCACGGAAATCCGCGCAACGCAGCGGTTGGAACGCGTCCTGACCGGTTACCGGGTCTGGCGCCTTACGCCTGGCCAGGAAGGCAACGAATCCGCCTGGACCGCGCTCACTCCCGAAGTGATCACTGCCACCGAGCTCACCGATCCCGGCTGGCAAGGCTTGCCCAACGGCACCTATCGCTGGGCCGTGAAAGCCGTTTACACCAACGGCGTGGCTTCCGTGGCGTCCTTCTCCAATACTTTGGTCAAGGAGCTGGTCACGGGTATGATCGCCGGAGTGGTCCGCCGCACGAACACCGTTCCCATCATCGGCGCT
>DAHVPC010000239.1 GCA_027318475.1 Candidatus Cloacimonadota bacterium
TGAGGAAAGCCAATGAGCGAGAACAAGCCCAATACGCCCAGCACTTGGATTGATCCGGACGACGCCCCTGAACTAGGTGCAGAGTTTTTTCGGAAGGCCGACTTATATCAGGGGGATCAATTGGTCCGGCGCGGCAGAGGGCGCCCGAAGCTGGCCAGTCGCAAGGTGCTGCTCTCGGTGCGTTACAGTCCGGAGGTGGTCACCTACTTCCGGCAGACCGGAGAAGGGTGGCAATCCCGCATGGATGCTGTACTGCGCGAGTATATCCAGCGCAAAGCGTAGTTCAGTGGGGCGTACCGGACACAAAAAGGTGGACGGGTTATTGAACACTTTTGCCACCCGAAATAGACCTGAACATTTCCAACTACTCAGTGTTCAGGAAAGGTTGGTATTCCGGACACCTTAGAACCTATGACATAACATGTTAGAGATGAAAATATAGACATTTATCTTCAGTTAAAAACACTACAATTTACAAAATAAATAAACGGAAGTCAACCGCGAAATTTATTTTT
>DAHVPC010000023.1 GCA_027318475.1 Candidatus Cloacimonadota bacterium
CATCAACCGGGGCATTCTGGAAGGCCGCATCTTCGCCGAAGCCACCAACATGGCCCGCGACCTGGTTAACGAACCCGCCAACATCATCTATCCGGAAACCCTGGCCGAAGCAGCCCGGAAAGCCGCCCTGCAATACGGCTTCTCCATCGAAGTCTTCGGTCTGGAAAAACTCAAGCGGATCAAGATGGAAGCCTTCCTCGCAGTAGCCAAAGGCTCGAAGCAGGAACCCCGCCTGATCCTGATGTCCTACCACGGCAACCCCGATCCCAAGGCCAAAACCATCGCCTTGGTGGGTAAAGGCCTCACTTACGACAGCGGCGGTTACTGCATCAAAACACCTCAGGGCATGGTGAACATGAAGAACGACATGGCAGGCGCCGCTGCAGTATTGGGCACTTTCGCCGCCATCGCCACCCTGAAACTCAAGGTCAACGTCCTGGGCGTGATCGCCGCCTGTGAAAACATGATCTCCGGCGGAGCCTACAGAGCGGGCGACATCATACGCAGCATGGCCGGCAAGACCATCGAGGTCATCAATACCGACGCCGAAGGACGCCTCACACTCATCGACGCCATCCATTACGCCATCAGCCGGGAACACGCCAGCAAGGTCATCGACATCGCCACTCTCACCGGAGCAGCCGTCGGAGCCCTGGGCAACCAGATCACCGCGGTGCTCACCAACAGCGATTCCCTGCTGGAAAAGCTACAGGTCGCTGCCGATTTCACCGGCGAAAAAATCTGGCAATTGCCGGCCCACGAAGGCTACAAGGACCTCATCAAGTCCGAGATCGCCGACCTGAAAAACAGCGGCGGACCGCTGGGCGGAGCAATCACGGCCGGCCTGTTCATCCAGGAATTTGTGGAAGGCAAGCCCTGGCTGCATATTGATATCGCCGGCACCGCCCTCAAAGACAAGGAAAGCGGGATCAACACCTACGGAGCCACGGGAGTCGGAGTCCGGCTGCTCACCCAGTTGCTGCGGGAAATGGAGTAAGCCTGTGCGGCGTTCGCTGCCCCTGATGCCAGCGCTGTTTCTACTGCTGGCTCTATGGGGATGCACGGACACCAGTGCCCGGAAACGCAAACTGGTGGTGGCCACCATCTACCCCTACGAGCTGCTGGCCAGGCAGCTGGTGGGCGCAGGCGTCGAGGTGCAAACCCTCATTCCGCCAAGCGCTTCGCCCCATACCTGGACTCCCCGGCCTTCAGACCTGAAGGCGATCCGCGAGGCCACGCTGGTCATCTCCAACGGCCTGGGACTGGAAACGCAATTGCAGCAAGCATTGCGGGACGCCGGGGACAAACATGTATGCGTGGCTGAACTGCTGGGCTGGGAACAGCCAAAGGCATTGGATCGGCAAGCTGCGGGCACCAATCCACATGTGTGGCTTTCGCCAAGGTTGCTGTCGCAAGCGACTCTGCAGCTCTCGCGCCGCTTGCAAGAATCTCTTCCCGAACTTGGCGACGCCATTGGCAACAACGCCTTGAAAGTGCTGAGCGGCCTGGCCGCCTTGCATGAGCGGATTACCAGTGAGCGCAGCGCTCTAGAGCGCACTCCGGTGATCACCTACCACGACAGCTTCCACTACTTCTTCCAGGAATACGGGATCGATTATCTGGGCTCGATCCAGAGCTCGCCAGGACGCGAACCCAACCCCAGGGAACTTTCCGCACTCGGAGATCTGATCCGTAAGTCCCAAGTCAAGGCCATCTGCGTAGAACCTCAGATGGAGCGCAAATCGGCGCAAGTGCTGGCCTCGGAGTTCGGCTTGCGGATCATCGAACTCGATCCCCTGGGAACCACCTTCCAGCCCCAAGCGATCACCGACGTGATCCTGGGCAATTGGGAAGCCCTGCGCAAGGGCTGGCAATGAGCGTGGCGCAGTACCGCTCCGCGTCCTGTTGACCCCATGATCAGAATACGCGGCCTGAGTTTCAGCATCGACGGCTTAACGATCCTGGAGGACATAGATCTGGAGATCGCCGAGGGCGAGTTTGTAGCCATCATCGGACCCAACGGAGCCGGTAAATCCACCCTGCTCAAGCTGGTGCTGGGCTTTTTGCCCCTGCCAAGCGGTTCCATAGAAATCGACGGCGTCCCGCATCTGGACTGGCTGAAGCAGCATCCCGTGGGCTATTTGCCCCAACGCGAGGAATTCGACCGCCGCTTTCCAGCCAGCGCCCTGGACCTTGTCCTGATGGGCCTGGCCGGCGATCTTCCTCTGGGAGCCAGATTCGGCGAGCGGCATCGCCAACGCGCCCTCCAGGCCTTGCGAACCACCCGGACGGAAGCCCTGGCCAAAAAACCCATCGGCAGCCTGTCCGGAGGTGAATTGCAGCGCGTTTTCCTGGCCCGGGCTCTGGTCTCGGACAGCAAGTACCTGATCCTGGATGAACCGGAAGCCTCGCTGGACATGCCCGGCACGCAGAGCTTTTTCGCCCTGCTGCGCGAACTGAACCAGGCGGGAAAGACCGTCATTACGGTTTCCCACGACCTGCAAACGCTCTCCGAATACTGCAGCTTCCTCGTCTGCCTGAACCGCCGCCTGCATTGCCACACCCAGACCGACCTGGTCAATTCCGAGATCATGCACAAAACCTTCGGCGAAGCGGTGCGCATCATCGAGAAGGATTACTGATGCAATTCTACGGATTCCTGCTCACCGCCGTGCTGGCAGCCGTCCTTTCCTCAGTGTCCCTGGCCTTGTTTTCGCCGTTCGTGACTCTGCGCCGCATTTCCTATCTGGGCGAAGCGCTGTCGCACATCGCCTTTGCCGGGATCGCCTTCGCGCTGTTACTGGGCTGGAATCTGCACTGGACTACGCTGGTCTTCGTCGTTTTGGTCAGCCTCGCCATCAGCTGGCTGGCCAAGCGCCACAAACTCGCGGAAGCCAACGCCATCACCATCTTTCTCAGTGTGTCCATGGCCCTGGGCATTGTGCTGATCTCGCTGCGCAATGGCTACAACTTCGACCTCGCCAGCTATCTCTTTGGCAACGTGTTGTTGGTCTCGCAGGCCGAACTCTGGCAACTGGGCGGACTGGTGACGCTTAATCTGGCCTTCATCGCCGGACTTTACAAAGAGCTGTTTTACCTTTCCTACAATGCCGAAATGGCGCAGTTTTACCGCCTGCCCGCCAACCTCGTCAACCGCCTGTTCATGATCCTGCTGGCCGCCAATATCGTGATCAATCTGCGCGCCGCCGGTATCATCCTGGTTAGCGCGCAACTGATCCTGCCGGCTTCCACGGCCTTCAACCTGGTGCGCAGGCTGGACCACGCGGTGCTATGCAGCGCGCTGCTGGCCATTTTTGCGGCGGTGGCGGGTTTTGCCCTGTCTTGGTGGCTGGATTTGCCTACCGGAGCCAGCATCGTGCTGCTGGAATTCGTACTCTACCTGGCCAGTTTGTCCTGGCGTGGCCTGGCCCCCAAATGAACCTGGCGGCCTGGCTCGGACTGGGAACGGCGTTCCACGCGCTGGTCTGGCAATGCGCCGAGGCCAAACTACAGGACTGGGGCGAAGTTGCGCTGGCCTTCCTCACCGGAAAACCTGCCAACCAGATCACCCAAACCGACGCGCAGGGAATCCCGGTCCAGCTCTATCGGAAACACGGCCGGCAATACAATCCGCTCTTCGTTGCCAACCAGGCCAAAGCCGATTTCCAGCGTCCCCAACACCGCGAACGCTTTATCCAACTCACCGGCTGGCTGCTGCAGGAAGCCGAACTGCGGGACGGCGCGCTGCTCCTGCCCTACCGTTTTACCTTGCCGGAACTGGGACTGGAGCCCCCCTGGCATAGTTGCCTGGCCCAGGCCACAACCCTGCTCTGCTTCGCCCAAAGGTCCACCCTCGAAAAACGCGATTTTTGGCTGCAGAAATGCCGCCAATTGTTGCATAGCCTGGAACCCGGAAACGGCCTGGCCATCTGCCTTCCGGAAGGTGGAACGTGGTTCCCCGAATACCCCGATACGTCCAAGGCCTATGTGTTGAACGGCATGCTCAGCATCTTGCTATACTTGGAGGAGTGCTGGCGGCTCACTGGTCTCGATCAGGCTCAGACCCTGTTCCAGAAAGGTTTTGCGGCCCTGGTGGACAAACTCCCCCAATTCGACTGCCGCGGCTTCAGTTATTACAGCCTGGACGGCTCCAAGGCAGGCCGCAACTACCACCAGATGCACGTCCGGCTGCTCCGCAAACTGCGCCGCGTCCAGCCCCACCCTGTCCTGGATAAATATCTGTGCAGATGGGCGCTTTACGATTGGATCCCCGTCGCCGGGCAACTTTTCTTCTATCCCCGTCCCAAACGTGTCGCCGCCTATATCGGCAGCCTGGTCGCGGTCCTGGCTCTGGTTTCGTTGCTTAAGGCAGCGGTATTCCAATAAGGAATGGCGCCATGAAGTCCGGGTCGTAGCTCATCTTCGCCTGGCGCAAGCCCTCCAAACCCATGTCCTGCTCCCTGTTCACCCACTTGTAACGGCCCCGCATCGCCCTCGCCGTCTCCCAATTGATCAGTTGCGCGCTGCCTTTCATGTCCGGATCGAACTTCTCGAAGTGCACCGTTGCCATGTCGGCGGTTTGCGCGCTGAAGATGGAATAGGCCGAGATGCGGTTCTGGTGGCAGATAATGATCCCTTCCACGGGTAACTCGTCCCACATCTCCAGCGTGTTTTTGATCGCGTTGAATTCCGTGTTCAGATAGATCCCCTCGGCATTGCGTTCGCGGCGCCATTTTTCCGTGAAGCGCAGGATCACGCCGTGTTTATCCGGAGTGACGGGCAACACTTTGTAATCGGGATAGTTGCGCGCGTATTGCGAGACCAGGTTTTTCTTCTTGTTCAATTTCTTGCCGCTCAGATTGATCAAACGCTCCACCGAATACACATAATCGTCCCATTCCCGCTTTTCTTCCACGCGGAAATAGTCACTCAGATCTGGATGCGTGGTTTGCCAGTCAGCGGGAACCAGGATCAGTTCGGTTTCCGGTTCCTGGGTCTGATAGACGCTAACGAATTCGCGCAGCTCCTCGGAAGGCAGGCCAGGGCCCAGGGGATAAAAGATGTAGCCATACTTGGGATTCACCAGGATCAGATGTTCGTGCCAGATGGCGTATTGGTTTTTATAGATTTTGCCCCAGGTCATCAGGTTGCAGACGGAATAATCGCAATTTTGGCGCGGATACTGGCGCAGCCATTCGATCAGCAGCGGTATCTGGGCGATTCCCAGTTCCTGCAGATTCAGCATCGTCCTTGCCGGTCAGTCCTGTTTGAGCAGGAAGGGTGTGTAGCCCTCCATCCGGGCAAAGCCCAGGGATTCGTAAAACCGTTCATAACCCGGCTCCGAGATCAGGCCGATCCACTGCAGTTTGTTGGCCCGCAGATGTTCCAGCAACTTCGCGATGATCGCCTTGCCGATGCCCCTGCCCCGGTAATCGCTGTGCACCATCACGTCCTGGATATAGGCGTCGCTCACGCCGTCGCTGATGGCGCGCCCCATGCCGATCAGTTCCGAACCGTCCTTGGCCACCACGAAACAGAATGTCTCTGCGATGATCCTTTCCACTTGACGCAAATAAGCGGGATTCTCGTCGGTTTGCCACCATCCGGCATGGCGGTACAGACTCAGGATCGCCTCCGGATCGGCTTGTTTCACTATGCTTATCTCTATTTCAGGCATGGATTTGCTCCCTGTATAAAGGTTTGTTTGCCAGCTGTGGGTGCCACACCGATAGCCAGCGCATGACCCCATCTTGAGTGCGGGGCTTTTTTGTCAAGAGGCTACTCAAAGTGCCCGATTTCCCCCTCGGTGTCAGCGGGTAAAATCGATAAATTCTTGGAGCGTAAAATTTTCCTTGACTGAATTCCGCTTTATGATTATTTGGCACAATGATGCTTAGTTGCATTATCGTAAAGACTTATGATTAAGGAGTTCAAAATGAAATTCATACGCACGACCATCCTGTTGGCCCTGTTGTTGGGTATCAGCGCGGGATTGTTTGCCGGAGGCTTTGCCCTGTCCGGAATCGGTTCCCGGGCGATCTCCATGGCTGGCGCGTTTCGCGGTATGGCGGACGACGGCACTGCCATGTACTGGAATCCGGCCGGCCTTGCATTTCAAACTCACAACGAAATCTCCCTCGGCGGCACCTTTATCCAGCCTGACACCAGATGGCAAAACACCCTGCCCCTGCCTGGATTTCCGACCACTGACATCGACGCCGAAAATAAACTGCGCACCTTCCCAAGCCTCTTCGCGAGTTTCCCCAAATCCGACGCCATCGCTTGGGGTGTCGGCGCCTATATACCCTATGGACTGGGCTCCACCTGGGACGCCTACGACCCCTACAGCATCACCACTTTCGCGGGCGTTCCTGCCGGCGCAACCGTTAACTGGCCAACCGGATTCCCGGAGCAGGAAATGTCCTCATCCGTCGCCGTGGTGGACCTGCATCCCACCGTGGCCTACAAACTAATGGACAATCTCTCCTTTGGCGTGGGCATGAGCATGCTCTACGGCCAGATCGACCTCGCCCAGGTCAAGCCCCATTCCGTGTTTTCCTACATCGCGCCCGCCACTTTCGACATGTCCGGCACCGGACTCGGCATCGGCGCCAATGCCGGCCTGATGTACAAACCCTTCAAGAACTTCTCCCTCGGCCTCACCGGCAAAACCCCTTCCAACGTCTATATGGAAGGCGAAGCGGAAGTTCTGCTCTGGCTCAACGACTATGCCAACTTCACCGTCTGGGGCGCCTCCAATCCCGCGTTCCTCGTTCCCGCGACCTATGGCGGAACCGAGGACATCACCGCCACCCTCAAACTCCCGGCTGAACTGGGCGGCGGACTTTCCTGGAACATCCTCAAGAACTGGACCGTGAACCTCGACTACGCCTACACCATGTGGGAGCGCCTGGATATGGTCAGAGTGGAAATGGACGCCCCCATCGTGATTTTGGCCGGCCATCCCACCAGTTCAGCGAGCATCACTTCCTCCGACCTCGTTTTCGATTGGAAGGACACCAGCCGCGCCAGCATCGGCACCGAACTGCGTTTCGGCAACAGCGCCGTCCGTCTTGGCGCCTATTACGACGAAACCCCGATCGAGGAAGCCACGCAGTTGCCCACGCTTTCCGACATCAGCGACAAGATGAGCGGAAACATCGGCTTCGGCCACAGCTTCGGCAAACTGACCGTGGACCTCAACGGCCAGTATATCATGTTCCCGGAACGCACCGTCACCACCCAGACCGCCACCAACATGCCCGGTGTGTACAACAGTAGCGTGATCGCCGGCAACCTCAACCTCAGCTACAGATTTTGACCCCATAAATCTCCAGTAAACAAACTAAAGGACCATCCGCCCGGATGGTCCTTTTTTTTGGCTCTCCTTCAAATCGAGTGGGATAGCCCCGGAGGGTGCGACAGATCATAACGGTGGGTGCGAGCGAACCGGGGTACCCGCAAAGCAGCGCAGCGAGTTTGTGGGGGTGGTAAGCGATGCCCCCCAACCAACAACACGAATATAGATTTAGCCCCGAAGGGTGCGACAGACATTGGGCGGACCTTTTCTATGGCAGGATTGCAAACATAGATACAACGTGCTCAGATAGTAATGGTCATCATTCTAATGCTTGCCTGATATCCGAGTGCGTCGCACCCTCCGGGGCTCCATCAAAACGTCGGGGGCACGTGGACGGGGGGCTTCGCTCCTGCGTTGCTCGCACCCACCGCTATGATCTGTCGCACACTCCGGGGCTTACCAATTCGATTTGAAAGAAAGCCGGTTATCATTTTGGATCCCATCCTGCGCAGGGATGATATCGCCACCCACTCTAACTGAACTTTAGCCTTATATCTTCATTCGCGTGAGTTGTGAAAAGAACAAGGACAATAATCCTGTCTAACACTCTATAAAATAGTCAGATAGAACATACTATCAAGATATCTGCCTGTCCGCTAACACCTTACCGTAAATCTTGCGTCTCTTCCTGAGGGATAGGCGTCAATCACTTCTTAATCAAGCCTCAATCAAGCCTCAATTATTGACGCTTGATTGAGGCTTGATTAAGACTTGATTAAGGCTAATCCCCCGGGACGAAGCGTCAAAGAACGCGTCAATGCTAGTGAATTCTAGGCTGAGGGAATGCTTGAGGGAATGCTGATCTCGAATTCGCAGCTTGGCGCGCCGGAAATGATCGACTGCACCAGCCGCACTTCCACATGCAAGCCCAGAGCTGCCTCGAACAGCTGTTTATACCAGCCCGCGCTGCATCGGCAGTAAGTCAGGGTGGGAAAGGGCGCATCAGTTTGGCTCACTTGACCGCAATAGCATTTGTCGTAGCCACCGCTGATCGTATTCGCATCCTTCAGTACCAGGCGTCCACCTCCCAGCCCGCGTTGGTTCATCTTGCGCAGGAAATCTTGCAGAGAGTCCGAGCCCTCCCAAACTTTTCTGGCCTGCGTCCGCGTGGAAATGCCGCAGCACTTTCGTCCGCAGGTTTCCATCACTCCCTGGCAGACCTCTGATCCGCAGTTACCCTCCAAACGCCTTATCATGCGCCTGATCCAGGCGGCTTTCTCCCTGGGCAAACTGGCGCGGGTAAAATATTCGTGCCCCTGCATCACCTTTTCGGCAATCCCTACTCCTGCCTTATCGAGCAGAACTTTTGCCATTCTGCCCAATTTACCGCCCCGCGGTAGTTCATGCATGTTTTTCTGGTCGTCCATAACGATCCTCCAGAATTCGGTAGCTTGCATTGGTCACACGTTGGCCTTGACCTGGCCGGCAATCTTGTTAGGTTTCGGCAGTAGAGAATACATTCTAAAGGCCTTCGCTACAGCGCTGAATATCAAACCGCGGCGGAACTGCGTCCACCACTACAGCCAGAACCGCTTGCCCCTTAACCCACCCAATGGATGAGCAGGGGAATGTAGAACAGCGCGATCAGGATGGAGATGGAGACCATGGTGGCGGCGAACTCGCGGTCGAGGTCTTCCAGATTGGCGAAGATGAGGGTGTTGAAACCCACAGGTAGGGCCGCGCAGACGATCACGACGTTGCGCGTGACGCCCTGCAGTCCGAAGAGCAGCGCCAGCAGCCAGCCGGCCAGCAACCCAATGCCCATGCGGATGAACACGGCGACGCAGGCTTTGCCCAGATGGGAGAGTTTGGGCGCGAAAGTGAGGCCCAAAGCGATCATCACCACAGGCCCGGTCGGCGCTCCAATCAGCTCCAGGAAGTTGATCCCGAGTTCCGGGATCTGCGCGTCCAGGCTCTTGATCGCGAATGCCGCCACCATGGCATAGAGCGGCGGGAGTTTGAGGAATTTGCCCCACTGGATCTTGTCGGTTTGCGCCTTATCGCCGTATTTGATGGCGTTGTAATAGCTAAAAGTGAAGATCAGGATGGTGTTGCCGATGTCGAAAAGCGAAGCGCGCGCCAGGCCTTCGTCGCCGAAAGCCGCTTTGTAAAAGGGCAGGGAGTAGGCGGTGTTCATGATCAGGGTGCCCACCAAAAAACTCCCGTAGGTGGCCCGCGGCATCTTCATTCTGGAGCCCGCCAGCGTGGAAACGCCGAAAATGATGAAAACCACCAGCATCGCGCAGAGCGGAATCAGCAGCATGTCCGGGACCAGATCCACCCGGTAGATGGAAAGGATCATCAGCGCGGGCAGGCAAACCGCGAGCACGAAACGCAGCAGGACCGGTGCATCATCCTTGGAAAGCAATTTCAACTGCTTGAGCGCGAAACCCAGGAAAAAGGACAGGATAAGGGGGATGATCCTGGCTACGAAAGGATTCAACGCTTATCCTCGGGGGGATTGTAAAACACGCTGTAGAGGATGTCCAGATCCCCCTGGATACCGGCGTTGAAGTCCTTGTCCGCCTGGCTTTGGGGTGGTTCGCGCAGTTGCCAGGATTCGTCTTCCGCCAAAGCCTGGTGAAACTTCCATTTGCGCTGGAATTTCCGCTCATCCAGGCGTTCCAGCGCCGCCAGCTGCTGCTCGTTCAAGCGCCGGTCCAGACCGCGTTTTTTGAGCAGTTCCAGATTCACCAGCAGGGGGTGTTTCTCGCAGATGTGCACGATCTCCTTGGCGGTTTTGGGGTCGTAGGCGTCGTCCAGCACCAGTTCCTTGTAAAGGCTCCGCTCGGTGTCGAAGCTGCGCAGATTGACGAAGGCGAGGTTTTTGGAATCGATGCCGCGGCGCTCGATTTCCAGCACTGCGGCTTTGTCCACGGTGTAGTAAAGCGGACGGTTGACCTGCAGTTCAAATACGTTTTGGGTGACGAACAGCGCCACGAAGGCAAACAGGAAGGCCATCGCGGGAGCGGCGACCCAGGCCAGCGAAACCTTGCCCAACACATTGTAGCGGATGTTTTTGCCGCCTTTGGCCAGGCCGATCCCGATCACAGCGCCCACCATCACTTGGGTGGAAGAGATCGGCACCAGGGGAATCGGCGGAACGCCCAACAACAGCAGGACGCGCTGCAAAGCCCGCGACGTGAAAAGGAAAAGCACGATGGTTTCCGCCAGCAAGGCCACCAAAGCGGTGACGGGCGACAGTTGGAAGAGGTCCTTGCCCACGGTGCCCATCACCCGGCGGGAAAAGGTGTAAATGCCCAACACCAGCGAGCCCGCGCCAACGATGTAGAGCTGCTGCACCCCGCTCACTACAAACAGCGATCCGATCGGCAGATCCTTGAACGGCGTGACGGGAACGAAGACTCCGACGGCGTTGGCGATGTTGTTCGCACCCAAAAAGTAAGCGCCGATAGCGCCGAAAAACACCAGGGAATAGCGGACCAGCATGTCCTGCTCCAGCAGGTGCCGCTTGGAGTTGTTGATCCAGACTCGGAACACGTAAAAGAGCAAGGCGGCGACTCCCGCGGAAACCACGAACGCCGTCACCCAGGAACTGGCAATGGTGAGCAGCCAGTTGACGTCGGTGAGGCGTCCGGCGAAGAAGTTCCAGCCGATCAGCGCGCCCACGATGGTCTGCGAAATGGAAACCGGAATCCCCAGCCGCACGATCACCAGGATCGCCATCGCTGCCGCCAAAGCAACCGTGAAAGCGCCTCCCAGAGCGTCCACAGAACCCAAACGCCCCAAAGTCGCCGAGGGTCCGCTGCCTTCGATCACGGCGCCCAAAGAGATGAAGATGGCGGCGATCAGGGCGGCCTGTTTGAAGCGGATCATGCGCGTGGCGACGGCCGCTCCAAAGATGTTCCCGGTATCGTTGGCGCCCAACGACCATCCGATGAAAAGTCCGCTGATCAGGAAGACGAAAATCATGGCCGGGCGGTGGTTCTAGAGCTGCCTTTTGATGGTGTAGATAGACAGGCGGTCGCAGACAGCCTGGGCAAAATCGGAGATCTGCTCGATGTGCAGGGCGAACCAGCGCAGTTGGCTCTTCAAGGCCAGGTCGATCTGCAGGCCGAAGATCTGGCGGCGCAGTTTCTCGCCGATGTGGTCCGCTTCCCGCTCGAAGAAATAGACCTTGTGGATGTAGTTATTCACCGCGGAGAGATCGCGGAAGAACGAACGGACCGCGTAAACCAGCTGTTCCACGGCGGCCACGGAAGAACGCGTGGTCTGCATCCAGAGGTCGTCCAAATCCCGTGGAATAACGGGCATTTCGATGGAAAACTGCATCAGGGTGTCCTTGATGTTGTCCACCACTTCGTCGGTGTTTTCCAGGATCGCCAGCACATCGCCGCGGTTTTCCGGGATCAAGGTCCGCTCGTAGAGGTAGCGTTCGATCGCCACGCGCAGGTCGTCCGCCTTGCGTTCGTTTTCGCGGATCAGGTTCAAGCGTTCTTCAAACTGGTGGTTGCGCTCCGCCAGATAGTCCTCCATGCCCAGTTGGAAGAGCAGGGCGGAATCACTCACCACGTCCAGGAAAGTGTCGATCTGGGATTCCACGAACTTCGTGGTTTTCAGCACCAGGGCCATATCATCTCCTGTGTCGGGACTTTTTCAATACAATCTTTCTTGATGAATTTCGGCGGGCTTTTTGTCAAGCTATTCGGCGATGGCCGCCACCCGGTAAAACTTGTGACGCGCGCTGGTAACGGTGTGGGTGAGGATGGCCGGACCCACAGAAAGCAGCGGTGTGGAGGGCCAGTCATAAGGATCGTCCGAAGCGTAAATGGCGTAGCTAGCGGCTTCCGGAACCGCTGTCCAGGCCAAATGGACGTCGTTGCCAACCCGGCTGATGCTGAGTTCCGGCGTGGGGATAAGTCCAGCCGGATCCGGTCCGATGATGTGGTCCAGAAAAACGTAAACCGTACCGCTGCTTCCGGCGTTGAAAGCCTCCACGCCAAGATAGCAAGTGTTACCGGCCAAGGCGCTGAGGTCTATTTCGATGTTCTGCCAGGCCGATGAGGTGGGCAGGGAGATTGGGCTGCCTAACACGCTCCAGGTTTCGCGGTCTGGGGAGTATTTAATTCTCAGCCTGGCATTGCCGGAAGTAGTGGTGGTGCGGGCCTGGAAGTTCAGGTAGGAACCTGACCGCAGGGAAAGCAGCGGGGTGCCAAGCAGGTTGCCGGTCGTTCCCGCCAGGGCAAAAACGCAGGTGGAACCGTGGTAAGGGTAGTTCGGGCTGCTGTAAAAAGTGCCCGGATTATCCCAACCAAGGGGAGGAAAAACCGCGGATTCGAAACTCTCCGTGAGTTGCGTGGCTGTTGTTGTATGGAAATTCCAGACGGGGCAGACGGCCGGGCTGCCATAGGGATTGGAGGGAACGATCCGCCAGTAGTAAGTGGTGTTGGGCAGCAGCGCCGGATTGAAGGAAGTGCCCGTCTGGCCTTCGCTGACCAGCGTTACGGGCGGATTCACCGTGTCCAGATAGACGTCGTATGAAGTGGGGCAGCCGCCTCCGCTTTTCCAGATCAGAGAGGCGGTGTTCAGAGCCCGGCGGTTATCGGCGGGATACACTGCCAGCGCGGCTTCCGGAGCCATGGCCGTGATGATCTGCAGGTTGGGCCGGTTGTAGTAGCGCGTGCCGCTGCTGGTTGGGAAACTACCGTCGGCATGGTTGTAAACTGCCCGGTAATTCGGGCTGGAGGTCGTGAACCTGAACTGGGGATAATTTTCCTGCCGCTCTCCATCCCAGTTCTTCCACAAAACCTCGATGTTCCGCACATTGTCCCATTCGAAAGGCGTGGAAAAAGCCACTTGCAGCCAGCCATCGCCCTGGAAGGTCACAGCGCTGGAAAACACATAACTGAACGAAGTGCTATCGGGCAGGGGCTCGTTGGTTTGCGTGTAGGCGGACGCGGTGAGATGGCGGATGAAGATATGCTGGTTGTAAAAGGTGTAATTGATGGGAAAGTTGTCCACCTGCAAGCCGATCCCGGTTATTGAGCCAGTCGAGGCTAGTCCGGCGGCGTTGATCTCCGCCTTGGTGTAGATCATTTTACACCAGCCATAGTCGTTGGCTCCGTTCACCGGCGCCCTGTTCTGATAACTGGTTCCCGTCCCGATGACGTATGTGGCCGCGCCCAGCATACCGGCCAGGGTGAACAGCATGAGGACAACTGCTGCTTGTTTCATGATTGCTCCCTAATAACCTTTTGATATGTTTGATGTTGGCACGCTGGAATCAATTTTCCCAGCGCTGATAACTTGCAGCCTGCAGTTATGGAAGGCATCGGCCTTAATCAAAAATTCCTGCAGACGCGCAAGCCCTGGAATCCTTCTGTCTGGGCTGGAAACTGGTTGATGTTCCGGGACGCCACCCGGCAGTTCTGCGCGGCCACATCCCAGTTTCCTCCGCGTCCAACCCGCAAGGTTCCGCTAGCTGGTCCATGCGGATTGGCCTGACCAGTGTTGGGATAATCGCCATACCAATCCCAGCACCATTCCCAGACGTTTCCGCTCATATCGAAAAGCCCATTACCATTGGCTGCTTTTCCGCCAACTGGTTTGGGCGCGTAGGTCGTGTTGTTGCCTTCATACCAGGCCACAGCGTCGATATCGCTGCTGCCGGAATATAGTAGATCCGAACCCGCTCTTGCCGCGAACTCCCATTCAGCCTCGGTTGGCAACCTGTAGCCGTTGGCGTTCCAATTGCAGATCGCGGTGTTCCAATCGGGATTGTTGGAGGCGGGAACGCTGCCCCAGTCGTTGGGATCCGTGGAGCCATTGATGCTGTAAACGGGGTTCAGACCTTCGCCGCTGCTGCGCAAATTGCAATACTTCAGGGCGGCATACCAACTGACCGATTGCACAGGATAAGCATCCCCGAGGTTATTGGCATTCGGCATGTATTGCAGCCACTCGCTGTAGGTGACCTCATATTTCCCGATGTAGAAAGAGTTGACATTGACTGTGTGCACCGGCAGTTCCCAAGTTTCGCCAACGCCCTGGGTGTCACCCATGCTGAACGAGCCGCCGGATATCAGAACCATGGAGTTGCCTGAGCTGCCGATCGTGTAGGTCTGGGATGCCACGCCGCTGTCTTCATGATCTTCCAGCGTGCCGATGGCCTTGATGGTGGTCGTTGTGCTCACCAATATCGGGGCTGTGTATTCCGGGGAGGCGGAAGTCGGGGCACTGCCGTCGGTTGTGTAATGGATCACTGCATCGTCAGTATCACAACTAATGGTCACAGTCACCGGAGCAGCGTAGTTTCCGCCCTCAGGCTCGAACTCCGGAGTGCTTACCTTATCCGATTGGAAAGGCAGTTTACAGCTTACCGTTAACAGAACCAAAAACGCTACCAGCACTATTTCGAAGGGTCTGAAAGTCTTCATCGTCCATCCTTTGTCTTGATTTTTCTTGCGCTGTTGTTGCCGGAACAGCGGAGCTCTCACTCTGCTTTTTCCACCCAACGTACAGCGTTATTTGATGTCAAGCAATTATTTCGCCATAGGCGCGTAAGGCGCGTAACGCAGTGGGTAACGCAAGTAATACCGGCTTGATTTCATCTTTGAGCGCGCTTTTTCCTTGACATAAACCGCTCACAAAATATGGTGCGACTGATTCTCATTCAAGGAAACGATCATGCGCGAATATGAAAAACTCTGGCTCCACTACCTGGAGAGCAAAGGCTGGAAACCCACGCTGCCCCGTAGGCGCATCCTGGAAGCAGTGTTCTCTTTGCACGAGCATTTTGACGCCGAACAGTTGCACGCCCGATTGCAGAAATCCCATCAGGGCATATCCCTGGCCACGGTGTACCGCACGC
This sequence comes from Candidatus Cloacimonadota bacterium, assembly GCA_027318475.1. Classification (GTDB taxonomy): domain Bacteria; phylum Cloacimonadota; class Cloacimonadia; order Cloacimonadales; family Cloacimonadaceae; genus Syntrophosphaera. Next base: position 15,192 of record DAHVPC010000023.1, read on the forward strand.
TGCCCTTGCTGGTGGAGGCGGGCTTGATCCAGCTCTCGCTGCGTTTCAGTTCCCGCGACGTTTACGAGCACATCTACGGCCATCCCAGGCACATCCATTGGCTCTGCCAGATCTGCGGCCAGGTGCAGGAAACCGATCTTGACAACATCGGCGCCGCCTTGCAGAAAGAGGCGCGCAAATTGAAGTTCCAGGCCGACGAGACCAACATCCAGGTGCGGGGCGTCTGCTGGAAATGCCAATCCTCTGATAATGAATCTCAATAGAGCATGAGCAAAAACAATCCCGTCATCGCCCTGGCTGGCAACCCCAATGTGGGTAAAACCACGCTGTTCAACGCCCTCACCGGAGCGCACCAGACCGTGGGCAACTGGCCTGGAGTGACCGTGGAACTCAAGCAGGGCTATTTTCTATATGCCGGCAAGCGCTACGAGGTGATCGACCTGCCCGGGATCTATTCGCTGGCGGCAGGATCGCCGGACGAACAGGTGGCGCGCGATTACCTGCTGCAAAAGAAACCCGACCTCGTGATCAACATCGTGGACGCTTCCAACCTGGAGCGCAACCTCTATCTCACCGTGCAACTGCTGGAACTCCAAGTGCCCGTACTCGTGGTGCTGTCCATGGTGGATATCGCCAGCCAAAACGGCATCGCGATCGATTTTGCCCACCTGCAAAGCCATCTGGGCTGCAAGGTGCAGCCTCTGGTGCTCTCACGCCATTTCGCCGCCGACCAGTTGCTGCGCGAGGTAGAATCCTGCCTGCAGTGCAGCCCGTTCGCCCTCGCCATCCATTACGACGACGTGGTGGAAGCCCATCTGGCGCAGTTGGAAGGCCTGCTCACCCAGATCAAGGAAGAAGGGAAACTACTTCCCGCCTGGCAGAAACTGCCGCTGAAGTGGCTGGCGCTCAAACTGCTGGAAGGGGACGCCGAATTCACCGCCCAAGCCCCCGCAAGTATGCTCCCGGCAGTGGAAAAGGAAATCCGCGCTCTGGAAAAGCACCGCCACCAAAGCTCCGCCGCTGCCCTTGCCGACGACCGCTACGGCTTCATCCGCGGCCTGGTCAAGGACGTCGCCAGGCGTCAGGAACTCCGTGGCGGAACCTGGAGCGACAAGGTGGACAGAATAGCCCTGAGCGGCTTTTGGGGCCTGCCCATCTTCTTTTTCGTGATGTATCTGATCTTCCTTTTGGCGGTCAAAGCCAGCGCGCCCTTGATCGGTTGGATCGGCGACGGCCTGAACTGGCTGCTGGTGGAGCGTGGGGGCTCTCTGCTGGCGGGATTGGGGCTGCCGGCGTGGCTCACCTTTTTCCTTTCCGATGCCCTCGGAGGAGCAGTCGCCACGATCGCTACCTTCATCCCGCCTATCTTCTTCATCTTCGCCAGCCTCTCCATCCTGGAAGACAGCGGCTACATGGCACGCGCGGCCTTCATCGCGGACAAATTCATGCGCCGGATCGGGCTGCCCGGCAAGGCGTTCATCCCGCTGTTGGTGGGTTTTGGCTGCACCGTTCCGGCGATCATGGCCACGCGCACCCTGGAAAGCAAGCGCGACCGGGTCTTCGCCTCCTTGTTGGCGCCGTTCATGAGCTGCGGCGCCAAACTGCCGGTCTATACATTTCTAGCCCTGCTGTTCTTTCCCCAACGTGCCGACATCGCGGTTTTCGGGCTCTATCTGGGCGGAGTGCTGATGGCCCTGCTCTTCGGACTGGCCTTGAAGAAAACCATCTTCAAGACCGCCCCGGGCAACTTCGTGATGGAACTTCCGCCCTACCATCTGCCCACCTGGAACGCCATCGGCATGCACACCTGGCACCGCCTCAAGGATTTCGTGCTGCGCGCCGGCAAAACCATATTGCTCGTGACCGTGGCGGTTACTTTGCTGCAGGCGATCACCCTGCCCGTGCCTTTGAATGGCGGGGAACGCAGCAGCATACTGGAACTGGGCGGTAAACTGATCACTCCGGCGCTGGCACCCATGGGAATCCGCGCCGAGAACTGGCAAGCCTCGGTGGCCCTGATCTCCGGGCTCTTTGCCAAAGAGGCGATCGTGGGCACCCTGCGCGGCCTCTATGCGTCACCGGAAGCCATTCCGCGGGGCTTTGGCGGCACTGCGTCTGGCATCGCCTTCCTGCTCTTCGTGCTGCTTTATTCGCCTTGCGCTGCCGCACTCACCATCTTGTTCAAGGAACACGGCTGGCGCTGGATGTTCTTCGCCTTCTGCTACCTCACGGTCCTGGCCTGGATCATCGCCACCATCGCCTACCAGATCCTGACCTTCAATCCCGGGTCCTGGCTGTGGCTGGGCGTTTGCGCCGGCCTGGTGGCGGCATTCCTGGGCAGTCTGCAGCTTTTGGGGAGGAAACATGCTTTCCAAACGTAGCCGAGTGCGCATGCGCAACTTCGGACGCCGGTTTTTCCTGCGTCCGCAGCACTGCCACTGCCAAAGCGGCGACTGCGTCAGCCTCTCCGAACTGGGTGCGGGCCGAGACGCCGTGATCACCTGCAACAACGATATCAAGACCATCGAGCGCGGACTCTACCACGGCCGCAGGATCTCCGTTTTCCGCAACGAAGCTGGCGAACCCAACCTGGTGATCGCCGTGGGCGACGCACGCTACGTGATGGACCGGCGTCTGGCGCTGCTGATCAAAGTGCGCGTGGTCTGAGCCCCGTATTTCGCCTCGCTTGCGTTGCTGGTTCCCCTGTTTCTGGCATCCCTCTGCCGTGCCTCCCGCGGTTTTCGCGAGTGGTGCGCGGGAGACCCGCCAGAGGCTGGCCGGCTGGAGTTGAGCGATGCTGGAACTTCGACTTCTGCAAGGCCGGGATCCCGCAAATGCCCCTTCAACCATATTGAAGTCCATGCTCGTTCCTCACTGAACTCCAGGACAGGCCTATATTCATGCAATATGTGCAAACGTATATCAATAATGCGGATTAGCAATGCGATACATTGCCCTTGGGCTGGAATGTTTTTTGCTTTAATTCGGACACTTAATTGACCCATTGAATAAAAGGAGCAATCCATGCAAAGATTCACCTCCGTCAAATTTTGGCTGATCGCGGCCTTGCTGCTTTGCTGCACAGCCTTTCTGGCAGCGGCCGACAGGCAGATATTTCTTTCCGGCGAGGCCAATCAGGCTTTGCTGACAAATAACGGCGAGCTCGGCTTCGACGTCCAGTTCAAAGTGGGCGAACTGAAGATCCGCGAGATCCAGACAAAAAAGGGCACGTTCGACGAACTGTCCATCGAAGGCTGGGCTTACACCAATACCGTCGGAGAGCCGCAACTGCCGATGCTGCGCAAGATCATCGCCGTGCCCATCGGCGCTGATGTGCGTTACACCGTCAATTCCCGGCAACAGCGTCGTCTGGATAGCGTTGACAACCAGCTGCGGCACCACATCATTCCGGCGCAGGCATCGGTATCAAAATCCGCGGATCCAGCCTCCGTGACCTTTGCGCTTGATGCCAAAGCCTATGGCAGGAACGGTTTCGACGGCGGAGAACCCATCCGGATCACTGAACTTGGTTTCATGCGCGGTGTCCGGCTGTTCGCCCTGGATTATTATCCCGTGCAATACAATCCGCTGGAAAACTCCCTGCAGGTTCTGCAGAACCTTAGCCTGCGCGTGGACTTCGAGCATCCCGATCTGCTCGCAACCGCAGAATTACTGGCCAAGACCGGCTCCTACGAATTTGACAAGGCCTATGCCAACTCGATCTTCAACTGGGAAGCCGGCGACCGCACTTCCCTGGTCCGCTATCCCACCAAAATGCTCATCCTCTGCCCGCCCAACTATACCGACGAACTGCAGCCTTATGTGGAATGGAAAAGGCAGCAAGGCTACGTTGTGATCGTGACAACCGTGGGCACAGGCGGAACGGTAGCCAACACCACTGCCGCCATTAAAACCTACATGACCGGTGTCTGGAGCGCTGCCACAGCGCAGGATCCCGCCCCCACTTACCTGCTCATCGTGGGCGACACATCCACCAGCGGAGACAACATCATCGCCAGCCCCGCTACGGTAAGCAGCCCCAGCAACACCCACATCACCGACAACTATTATGTACGCCTGCAGGGCACGGATTACGTCCCCGAAATGTATTACGGCCGCTTTTCCGTTTCCTCCGCCACCGAACTTACCAATATCGTCAACAAGACCATGACCTTTGAAAAGACGGCCATGCCAGATCTGAACTATCTGGACAACGTGGTGATGATCGCCGGAGCCGACGCCACTTACGCGCCTACCTATGGCAACGGCCAGATCAACTATGGCACCACTCACTATTTCAACTCCACCAACGGCATCACTTCCGACACCTACCTCTACCCGGCTTCAGCCAGCAGCGACGCTTCGATCATCGCCAACGCCAATGCCGGACGCGGCTACATCAATTACACAGCCCACGGCAGCGAAACCAGCTGGGCCGACCCCACCTTCACGGTGACCAACGTCAACGCCATGACCAACACCAACAAATACGGCGTGATGGTGGGGAATTGCTGCCTCACCAACGCCTTCAACTATTCCAGCCCTTGTTTCGGCGAAGCCCTGATCCGCAAGGCCAACGCTGCAGCCGTGGTGTACATCGGCGGCACCAACAACTCCTACTGGAACGAGGATTACTGGTGGGGAATCGGTTACAAGACCCCCATCCAGACTGCCGCACACCCTTACAGCGCGACCTCGCTGGGCGCTTACGACGCCATGTTCCACACCCACGGGGAAGCCTTCACCGATTGGGCGACCAGCGTGGGCGAAACCAATTTCATGGGCAATCTCGCCGTGGTCCAATCGGGCAGCAGCTATCAGAACTACTATTGGGAAATCTACTCCATCATGGGTGATCCTTCCCTGATGACCTATCTGGGGATACCCACCACGAATGTGGCCACTTATCCCAGCCAGATTTTACTCGGGGCGACCTCGATCGCAGTAACCGCGCAGCCCTATTCCCGGGTTGCCCTCACCATGGGCGGGGTGCTCTATGGCACGGCTTTGGTGCCCGCTAGCGGTTCGCTGACCCTGCCCATCACGGCGTTCACCAGCACAGGCACCGCCAAACTGGTCATCACCGCCCAAAACAAGATCACCATCCAGGCCGACGTGGCCATCATTCCCAATTCCGGACCCTATATGGGCGTGAGCGCCGCCGTCTATGCCGACAGCAACAATAACGCCCCGGAATACAACGAGAGCGGAAGGTTCAATGTGAGTTTCCAGAACGTTGGCTCTGCGGCCGCAACCAATGTGAGCGCCACCCTCACATGCTCAACTGCCGGCATCACGATTACTGACGCTTCTGAAACCATCGCCAGTCTGGCAGCCGGAGCCACTTCGACGATCAACAACGCCTTTGCTTTCAATATCGCCAACAACGTTGCCAACGGCAGTTCAGCCGCCTTCACCATCACCATGGTTAGTGGCGCGAACACCTGGATCCATAACTTCCCGCTGACCCTCAACGCCCCTGTGCTGGCCTTCGGCACGCTCGCCATATCCGATCCCGCGCCAGGAAACAACAACGGCAGGCTCGATCCCGGCGAAACGGTTACCGTTACCATGCCGCTCGGAAATACCGGCGCGGCGAGTTCGCCCTCTGGCAGCGCCACTCTGTCCAGCCCCACTTCAGGTATCACCGTCCACGCAGGCTCCGCCAACTTCGCGGCCATCTCAGCAGGCGGCTCAGCCAACCTGGCCTTTTCGATCTCCGCATCTTCCGCAATGGCCATCGGGACAGTCGCTTCCCTGGTCTTTAACGCCACAGCCGGCGCTTACAGTGCCAGCAAGACCGAAACTACAGCTGTCGGCTTGATCACGGAAACCTTCGAGACCGGCAACTTCAGCGCTTTTGCCTGGACCCAGGGCTCATATCCCTGGACAGTGGATAACACTTCGTACCACGGAGGCTCGTATTCCGCCAAAAGCGGAACGATCACCCATAACCAGTCCAGCACCCTGGAAACCACGCGCATCCTGTCTTCGCCGGGCAACCTGAGTTTCTGGTACAAGGTCTCCTCGGAAGCCAGCTACGACTATTTGAAGTTCTATATCGACGGAGCCGTTCAGAATCAATGGGCGGGAACCGTGGACTGGACCCAGGCTACCTATGCCCTGGCAGCCGGTACCCGGACCCTCAAATGGGAGTATATGAAAGACGGCAGTGTGTCCTCCGGATCCGATTGCGCCTGGATCGACGACATCATTTTCCCCGCTTCCACCGCTTACACTCCTCCCACCATTACCTGGTCGCCTGGTTCCCTGAGCCAGCAACTCACGCTCAACCAGACCGCCAGCCAGAACCTGACGCTCGGCAACACGGGCAACGCCGCTCTGAACTATACTGTATCCAAGCCCACGGGAACATCCACGGTGCTCAACGAGAGTTTCGAAAACACCGGTTCCATTCCCACAGGCTGGACCCAGGTAAATGTGACAGGATCGACCGCCTGGGCTTTCGTGGCGGGCGGCTACAGCGGTAATCCTGCGGCAGCCTACGAGGGCAGCTACAACGCCAGGCTCTATTACAACAGTTCTACGGCAGCCGTCACCAAACTGGTCAGCCCGGCGCTTAACTTGAGCGGAGCGGATTCCGCCACCTTAAGTTTCTATCACACGCAAGCAGTGTGGTCAGGCGACCAGGATGAACTGAAGGTCTATTACCGCACTTCAGCAACCGGAGCCTGGACCCAGTTGGCCTACTATACGGCCAATATCACCGCCTGGACCCAGGAAACCATCACGCTTCCCAATCTGACTGGCGCCTACTACATCGCCTTTGAAGGCATCGCCAAGTACGGCTACGGAGTTTGCGTGGACAAGGTCGTGGTCACCAAGAATACCTCGGTCTCGGTACCCTGGCTGGCCGTGAACGGAGGATCCACCTATTCTGGCAGCATTGCTGGAGGCGGCGCGAACCAGAACGTGGCGATCGGATTCAACTCATCCGGTCTCAGCGCCGGCACCTACAGCAGCAACCTGACCCTGGCCAGCAACAGCGCCACCAACCCCTCGGTCAGCATCCCCGTCCAGTTGATCGTGGCGGCCGCCGCAAACCCGGTGATCTCAGTAAATCCCCTTTCCATCGACTTCGGCAGCGAAGTGGTCAACGGCAGCGCGGAGCGTCCCTTCACGATCCAGAACACCGGTTCGGGAACGCTGACAGGCTCCATCACAACTCCCGCCGGATATTCCGTGGCCTTGAACGCGAACCGCTCTTTCCGCCAGGATTTAAACTCCGCGCCAAACCACACCGCGAGCCGCAACACCGTCAGTTTCTCCATTCCCAGCGGAGTGGCCAACACCTACAGCCTGACCTTTGCCCCCACTGCGGAAACCGTCTATAACGGCAACGTCGCCATCACTAGCAACGACAGCGCGCATCCCACCGTCAACCTCGCAGTAACAGGAACCGGCTACATCCCGAATTCCGCGCCCGCCATCGATCTGCCACCCAGTTGGTCCTTTGACAAGAATGGCACGCTGGTGGTGGACATATCGCCCTATGTGAGCGACGTGGACAACGACCCGCTGACACTGACGGTATCAGGAAACACCAACGTTCACGCGGACATCAACGGCCTGACTGTGACCTTTTCCGCCAGCCAGAACTGGACCGGCACGGAGAACCTCAGTTTCACCATCGACGACGGAGCCGCGTCCAACTCCGATATCATCTCCGTGACCGTGAATCAGCTGGTTATACCCGGTTGGACGCCTGTAACCTACCCCAACAACTCCGCGACGGTTTATGGCGTCGTGACCATCGATTGGCTCAGTTGCGGGCTCAACGACATGGTCGGCGCGTTCGTGGGCTCGGAATGCCGGGGAGTAGCTGACGTCATAGTTACACGCGACGTCGCCTATGTCACTTTGCTGGTGAATCTGGCTGCCGAAGGCGAAAGCGTCAGTTTCCGGATCTACGATTACAGCTCCGGCACGGAGTATCCCGTGCTGGAAAACCAGGTCCTGAACTTTGGCCAGGTAGTGGGCGGCGATTCGCCCCTCGCCATCAACGCCGTCACCGAGATCGTGCTCGCGACCCCCAACGTTACCCAAACTATGACGCCGGAAGGCCCGACCCTGCAGTGGAACGCCATCCCCAATGCCGACGCCTACGACATCTACAGGGCCACCGATCCCTTTGGGGAGTACCTTTACCTGGCCACTGTCAGCAGCCTGTTGTTTGTGGACGCCGAGATCCTGCCCCAAGCCTTCTATTGTATCCGGGCTGTGAGCAACGTTCCAATCCGGGGAGCCAGCAAATGAAATACGCGCTGATCTCCCTGCTCCTGATCCTGTGCGCCCTGCCTCTATTGGCAAAAGAATGGAACCAATACTACTTCCGCTTCCAGATCCAGGACCGTTCCGAACTGCAAGCCCTCACCAGCGTCGTCTCCATCGATCAGGTGCGCGGCAACACGGTCTGGGCCTATGCCAACGACACTGAATGGGCGGAATTCGGCAAACTGGGTTACCGGGCCGAGCTCCTGCCTGCTCCCGCCAGCGAATTCCCGGCCATTATGAGCGCCAGCCAGAGCCAATTGCGCCTGTGGGACAGCTATCCCACTTATGACGCCTATGTGGCGATGATGAACGCCTTCGCAGCGAACTACCCCTCGCTCTGCACCATCGTGGATGCCGGGACCACCGTAAACGGACGCAAGATCCTCTTTGCCCGCATTTCAGACAACGTCGCCACCCACGAGCAAGAACCGGAAGTGCTCTTCACCAGTTCCATGCACGGCGACGAGATCACCGGCTACGTGCTGATGCTGCGCCTGATCGACACCCTGCTCAGCCAGTATGGAACCGACACGCGCATCACCAACCTGGTGAACAATCTGGAGATCTGGATCAATCCCAACGCCAATCCGGACGGAACCTACTACGGCGGCAACTCCACCGTCGCCAATGCCCGCCGTTACAACTACAACGGCTACGACATCAACCGCAATTTCCCCGATCCCAATGGCAACCAATACAGCGGCCAACCTTTGCAGACCGAAACATCCCTGATGATGAACCTCGCGAACTCCCACCATTTCGCGCTCTCCGCCAATTTCCATGGCGGCGCCGAAGTGGTCAACTATCCTTGGGATTACACCTATTCCCTGCATCCGGACGACTCCTGGTGGCTCGACACCAGCCTGGATTATGCCAACAGCGTGCAAGCCAACGGACCCGCCGGCTATTTCACCAGCGTGTCGGACAACGGCGTCACCAACGGCGCCGACTGGTATGTGATCACGGGTGGCAGGCAGGATTGGCACAACTATACGGCACGGGGACGTGAACTGACGGTCGAGATCTCCAACACCAAGGCTCCCTCCGCCTCCACCCTGCCCAATTACTGGAACTATAACTACAACGCTTTTCTGGGCTTCCTGGAGCAGGCGTACTACGGCATCCACGGAACCGTGCGCGACGCCTGGGGCAATCCACTCGCCGCAAGCATCACCGTGGTGGGCCACGACAGCAATCTGACCACCGTGAATACCGATCCGGCGCATGGCGATTTCTACCGCTTCCTCAGCCCTGGAACCTGGTCCTTGCTGGTGGAAAGCTCCGGCTATCCCTCCCAAACGGTCAACGTAGCCGTTGCCGCCAATCAGGCGACCACAGTCAACATCGTCTTCGGCGAAATACCCAACGCCCAGGAGATCGCGCTTTCCGCCGGCTGGAATCTGGTGAGCTTGAACGTAGTGCCCTCTTCCTACGCCGTGGACAGCGTTTTCGGAGGGATCAACAGCGTGCTGCAGATCAAGAACGAGACGCGCAGCTACGCTCCGGAACAACCCATGTACCTGAACACTTTGGCAACCCTTGCTCCCGGCGAAGCCTATTGGGTGAACCTCTCAAGCCCCGCTACGCTTACGGTCCAGGGTCCAGTTATCGATCCTTCCGCCATACCGATATCCCTCAAGGCCGGCTGGAATCTCGTAGCCTACCTGCCGGAAAACGCCCTGCCCGTGGCCACGGCGCTCAGTTCCATCTCAGCCTGGCTGCAGGAAGTAAGGTATTTCGGCGACAGCTACGTGCCCGGTTCCGCCCGGAACGCCCTCACCCAACTGGAGCCCGGCAAAGGCTATTGGATAAGGGTTTCCCAAGCCTGCACCCTCAGCTATCCCGATTGAACCTCAGCAGGATATAATCAAGGGATGCCAGCTTCTGTTGGCATCCCTTTTTTTGCGCTCACACCTGAACTGCGTGGACAGGGCAAACATCCTCATCTACATGGCAACGAGAGAAACAACTTGACAGCCTGAGCGCGATGCACAGAAAGAAAAAAAACTTCTGGGTGATTCCCAGAGGGGAGGATCTTATGCATCGTACGTGGTTTATTTTATTGATTTGCGGTTTCATGACGCTCTGCGCCGGCTTGGCCGCCCAAACACCTGAATGGTTGTGGGTGCAAAGAGCCGGCAGCACTGGCGAAGACTTGGTGAGCAGCATGGCCAAAGACAGTTCCGGAAACATCTACGCGACAGGTTCTTTTAGTTATGGTCTGGATTTCCCCGGAGCTACCCTGTCAGGCAGTTACAAGGATATGTTCGTGCTGAAGATGGGTCCGGAAGGCAACGTCATCTGGATGGCCAAGGCGATTGGCACGGGCGACAAGGCCGGAACCGACGTCGCCGTGGATGGTGCCGGTAACGTCTATGTGACCGGTTATTTCCAGGGCACCGCGGTTTTTGGCGCTGTCACCTTAACCAGCGCCAGCGACCTCTTCGTGGGAAAACTCGATCCCAACGGCAACTGGTTGTGGGCGAGCCAGGCAACTGCCATAAGTGGCGGTATCGACGTGGATGGAGACCAGAATGTTTACATCACCGGCTCTTTTTACGGTCCCAGCACCTTCGGTGACATAACTGTCAACAGCCAAAACTGGGACATCTTTGCCGCCAAACTCTACAATAATGGCGTTTGGGCTTGGGTTCACACCGCGGGTGGAGTAAACGGAGGGGAAGGTGGTAACAAGATTGCAGTGAATTCACTTGGCAATGGCGCCATCGCCGGATTAGTGCAGCCGGGAGCTCTGTTTGGCGGGATTCCAGTCAGCAGTTCCGGCGCGTTCGTAGCCTTCTTTGATCAAGATGGCTGGACGCACGTGAACACCACCGAAAACGCCGAGGCAACCGATATCGTCCTGGGCGGTTACCTGGGCGAAATATACGTCTGCGGATTTTTCCAAAATACGTCCAGTTTCGGAGGCATGTTTCCCCAAACTTCCACGGGGGATTGGGAGGCCTTCGTAGCTTGCATGGATGCGAGCGGCAGTTGGATCTGGTCGGCACGCGGAGGCGGTGTTTACAACGACAAAGCCTTTGCCATCGACCGCGATGGCTCTGGCAACATCTATGTAACGGGCCACTATGGCGGCAGCGCCACCTTTGGCAGCGTTCCCATTCCCGGTGTGGAAAACAACATGTTCGCCGCCAAACTCAACTCGCTGGGCGAATGGCAATGGATCCAGCATGGAGGAGGTTACGCGGGAGCCTGGAGCAAGGCTCTGGCAGTGGACGAATGGGGTTATTGCTATGCTGGCGGGACTTTCCTCGGCACCGTCGCCTTTGACGATATCGTCATCACCTACAATGGCTGGAGTGATGTCTTCCTCGGCAAACTCGGCTCTGGAACTGCTGTCTGTGAAGACCTGCTTCCGTCAGCGACCGTGAGCCTTTCAGCGCCCTGCCCCAATCCTCTCAAAACAGGCGAAACAGCCAATCTCAAAGCCCGGATCGCTCCCGGCGAAACCGGCTTCCTGAGCGTATGCAACCTGCGCGGACAACTCATTGCAGAGCGCCTACTGGCTTCGGGCGAGCATCAACTCAGCCTGGAAAGCCAATCCTGGCCTGCGGGTATCTATCTCTGCCGGTTGCGCACCCAGTCTGCGAACGCAGCCAGAAAACTGATCTTGCTCAAGTAGAGGCGGACTCAGAGCCAAACTCAGATTTCAGGGCTCAAGCGGCCTATACTGTCGGATTGCAGCAGGCTCTAGAACGCTACGATGGTACGAGCACCCGAGCGCACCCGCGATCATTGCGCCCTCATTACGCGCTCATTGCGCGCTTTGCCCGTAATGAGCGCGCAATGATGGCGTAGTGATTACGGGAGCCAGTCCGGAAAACTGCGGGATCGAATAAAACCTTGACATTCATCCAGCCTCCAGCACTAAAGGACACCAAGAGGCCGTTGCATGATTCGGAACGCTGCATTTACGCGGTGTTCCGGCCATCTGCGACACTCTTATCCGTACAGAAATCCAACCATGGAGGCGACCATGCCCGAGAATATCTTCTCCGAACCCCGCAACGCGCACATTCCGTCCTCTTGGATGGCCAAGGCCAGAGTAGTAAGCCTTGAGCCCGAAAACGAGGTTATCTCCTATCTGGAAGCCTGGCTGCTGGAGCGAAACATCGATCCGCAGGGATGCCGGAAATTCGGCTTTGACGTGATGATATCGGATCAGGAGAGGTCGGAAGGCAAACGCGGCTACGAGTATTGGGCCGAGGTCCCGGAAACGCTCCAGGGCACGGACACGGTGGCGGTGGAACGCTTCGAGGGCGGCGAGTACATATCCCTGCGCATCAGGGATCCCTTTGCCGACCCCTTCGACCGCATTCCGCGAGGCTGGCAAGAACTGGTCAAATACGTCAAGGACGGACACTTCGCCGCGGATTGGTGCACGCCGGGCTCGTGCCTGG